>NZ_JACGWC010000005.1:0-201094 GCF_014077545.1 Colwellia sp. BRX10-1 | reverse complement strand
AATACATCGAAAGTAAAGCGGTAACCATCGAAATGATATCGTATCAATATTCGTATGAAATAGGCACATGATCTGAACATCCTAATTATAGGTTTATTCAGACTTAAAGGACTATATTCGTATCTAAGAAGACATTAAGTTTTTCAACTCGTTATGTAAAGCGCACAAAGTGATCCTAAATATTCTGGTTGAATCTCAAGTATTATGACTGAAAAGTCGTTTTTTCAAAAAAGCCACCTTAACTGCATCCCTTTAAAAAACCACCAACCGTAAATGAGACTAATATCAATCGTTATGCGCAGTCATACTTGATAATAAACTTACCATTAACCTACAGTGCGCTTTATCTGTGCCTGCAGATAAAGCATAAACTAAAATCTACAGCATGGTTTGATTGGCTTCTTTGAAGTTTAGCTTGGCATAAGTCAATAACAAAATACCACCCGCAACGATAATAGCCGTTAAATATAAGGCATAGTTATAAGTAGTAAATTGTTCAATAAGTGCCACACAATACAAGGGGGCAATAATTTGGCCAAGGCCGTAAGCTGATGTGATTGCGCCCATGATAAAAACTGGGTTTTTATTGGACAGTTGGCCAGCAAAATTCATAAACAAAGCAACTAAACCTATAAATGTTGCGCCAAAAAACAAACCACTAATAAGGTTCATAATAATATTATTCGAAAAAGTAGGAATTAAAATACCAACAATCTGCAACAACATAGCGGCCATCATAATATTAATACTGCCAAAGCGATGTGCTAAACGCATCCATATAATGCAAGAAGGGATGCCAGCAACACCAACGGCTAACCATACATAGCCGCCATATCCTGCTAATCCGTCTAATGAATTGACGATATCAGGCAGAAATGTTGCTTGTACCACCATACCGATACCTTCGGTAAAGTAAGCCAAAATTAAGACAATAACCATAGGTGAAAAAAGCGTTTTATCAAACTTGTGTTTCACCACTTCACTGCTTGGTTGCCTATCAAACCTTAAGATATAAGCCGAATAGCAAGATAAAAAAGCGCCAAGGATAGCGAGTACTAGCCATGCATCTTTCCAATCGCCACCAAAATAAAATACCGCTCTCATAACTAAATCAGTAATGACAATTGAAAAACCTAAACCGCTAAAGTGGATACCCATCGCCTTAGTCTTATTGGTGTCTTTTAGCTTTAACATAACAACAGCAGAGCCAACAACGAGCGCCATTGCCGCACCAAATCCCGCCAATAATCGCGCAATAATCCATAGAGTATTATTTTCGGTAATGCCTAAAACAAAAGAAGAAAGCACACAAAGGCACAAACCAAATCTAAAATACCTAACCTTGGCATGTATATCTTTAATAAAAATAGAAAAAACAGAGCCCATCAAATAGCCAAGATAATTGATTGAGGCAAGTACACCAGCGAAGGCGATGCTGATTGACTCCTCTAGCATAGTCGGTAACAGCGACGTAAAAACAAAACGAGCGACACCTACCCCAACCACAAGGGCTAAGATACCTGCTAATAAAATTGAGTAGTTACTGTCTCGGTGAAATTGTGGCATATTTGTCCAAAAAACATTTCTTCGCTATATCTTACACTGTATAACTAAAGGGGTAGATAGGTAAATCACCAATAATGATAAATGCTATACAAGATAGTCATATAAATAATAATGACCAGAGACTTTATCTTTATAGATTATTTGGCACAAAAAAAATGAGTGCCAAGGCAATGATAATATTTAGTGCAATGAACAATTTTTCACGTAGGTAAATATTATCTCAATGTGCAACGTAATAGCCCCTTTTTATATAGCTTTACAGCGCTCCCGCCCCTTTATAACCCCCTTTAACTTTTAGATTATCAGTAAACTATATGTTGCTATTGGACTCAATTTAAATATGTTATCGTCTAGCTAATTTAATCGCTCAGGTTTATTATTTTTAATGTCATTTGAATTGATTTTTCTGTTCTTTGCCGGTTTTTTTGGTGGTGTGCTTAACTCAGTTGCTGGTGGCGGGAGCTTTATTACCTTCCCCGCACTTATTTTTGTTGGCCTTCCTCCCATTATCGCAAATGCGACCAACACTTTTGCCTCATGTGCCGGCTATATGAGCGGTACTTATGCTTTTCGAAAAGAGATTGCTGCTAATAAAGCTCAACTGCCACTTATTATAACAATCAGCGTGATCGGCGGTATTATCGGTGCATGGTTATTACTAAAAACACCTGAAGTGTTGTTTCGTGAGGCTATCCCTTGGTTACTGTTATTTGCGAGTGTATTGTTTGTTTTTGGCGGCAAGATTAATGCTGGACTTAAAAAATTGGCAGTCAATCACCAACATGCCTCATCAATAGGTAGTTTATTACTGGTCATTGTTCTGTTAGGTATCGCTATTTATGGTGGTTTTTTTAATGCCGGTTTAGGCATAATTACCCTTAGCTATCTGGCATTAGCTGGTCACACTAATATCAATACAATGAATGGCTTAAAGCTATTGATATCCTCAGCAGTATCAATAATTGCTATCACAGTGTTTATTTACAATGATGTGATTGCCTGGTATCAAGGAACTATTGTGCTATGTGGCACATTAGCTGGAGGTTATATTGCTGCAAATGTTTCACGCAAATTGCCACAAGCTAAGGTCAGGTATTTTGTTATTTTCGCGAGTATTATAACCACTCTGTATTTCTTTTATGATAGTTATGCGAGCTAACGTTTAGATAAGCTTTCGCCCCGCAACAGCCGGTGATATCAATGAGATGGTAAGTTAAGTGGCAGCGTTTATTGGTTAAAAATGTAACCAAAGCGCATTCGAATAAGAACCTTGTAAAACTAATAGCAGTTTATGTAAGGCCGATTAAATCCACTTAAATACCATTTGAACGTTTATTTATAAAGGGTTGTTAGGCCGTTTCTTAACTTTCTTTAGCTATTTCACGTAATGCTTGTTCAAAAACATCCGCTGGCTGACCACCACTAATCAAATGCTTATCATTGACTATCACGGCAGGCACTGAGCTTATGCCCATTGATTGATAATGGCGTTGCAAAGTACGCACCTCTTCTTCGTATTCATCAGACGCTAATATTTGTTGAGCCTTTTCTTTATCTAAACCAACACTTTGCGCTACATCGAGTAGCTTTTGATGATCACTGGGATCGCCACTCTCTTTAAAATACAGATCAAACAAGGCGAGTTTAAGTTCAGTCTGCTTATTATATTCTTTTGCCCAATGAAGCAGCCGATGTGCGTCAAATGTATTATATATTCGACCACCACCACGGTTACCAAATTCATAACCAAGCGCTAAACCTCGTTGCTTGATCATCAGTCTATTTTGCTCACTTTGTTCAACACTAATGCCGTATTTTTCGGTAATGTGTTCGGTAATATCCTGACCTTCTTTTGGCATATCAGGATTGAGCTCAAACGGTTGCCAGGTGATATCAACTGAAATATCATCCGCAAGTTTGGTTAATGCTTGATTTAAAGACTGGTAACCAATAATACACCAAGGGCAGGAAACGTCGGAGACAATGTCTAATTTAAGGTGTTTACTCATATTTTTTCACTTGAAATTTGTTGGTAAAATAACTTAAATTATTTGCAGCGTTTAAGCCGAGTAAAAAATAAGCTAAGTAAAGAAAACTAACCATGACAGTAAATGGTTAGCGATAGATTAACATAAAGTAGTTTTATACATTGCAATAACAACCTTTCGCTTCTTTAACAACAAGATTAGCGGCATAACCTTTTAAGTAGTTATTTAACATAGTCTGGGCATAGCCTGACGTTTGCGAGCAAGCTAAACCTTGCCCATAAGGACCAAAATAGACAACCTCTCCTGATTCATCTATTAGTGCTACAGAGGGCGTGGAGGGAATAACATTGTGCTCATTAATGACAACATTCTTTATTAAAAAATCATTAGCACCCGCCAGTTTATTGAGATCTTTAATATGTTTTTCACTGTACTGTTGGCATTTACAACTCGGTGTAGAGAAATGGAGTAGTGTTTTTTGACCCGTCATATTGGCCGGCTTGGCATAAGGTAACAAATAACCAGATAGCTCCTGATTTCCTACACCCGCTAACTTATTACTCTCATCAAACTCGACAAGCCTATCTTTTATCAGGTAACCAAATGCAGATAGCGTAAAAGCTATCCACACGGTAAGTACTCCCCACTGAAGTTTCGACATTAGTTTATTTAAAACGAGAAATATTAAGTGCCATTGCATTCGAGGTAACACTAACACTATCGGCCTCTGAAGCTAATGCTTGGACTCTTTCTCTGTCGACTAAAGCTGTATCTCTTAACGTTTCGGCACTTTTTGCTATATCTGCAGTGGTTACTGATTGTTGCTCAACCGCTGCGGCGACATTAATCGATATAGCACTGGCATGCTCCACGAGTGCTGACGCTTGAGCTATTTGTTTTTGAGCTTTATCAGCACTTTCAATGACCGATTGAACAATCCCAATACTATGGGTCATTGAATCTGTTGTTAACTTAGAGTAACTTTTTAACAGGGAAAGCGTTTGACCTATTTTGTCAGTACTTTCTTTAGTGCGAGTTGCTAACGCACGGACTTCATCGGCAACAACAGCAAACCCTCGACCTTGCTCTCCTGCTCTCGCTGCTTCTATTGCCGCGTTTAACGCTAATAAATTTGTTTGCTCAGCAATACCACTTATTTCAGATAATACCTTCGAAATAGCTTCTGTAGAGTTAGCGAGATCGTTCACTTGTTCGCTGGTCTTTTCAAGTGCAGATGTTAAGTTTTTGTTTTGATTATTAATGCTAATAATTTCTTCATTGGATGCCTTCGTAAAGTCAGTAGCTTCTTTCATCTGATCACTTAACTGAGTCGTTTCTTGCGCGATAGATGCTACTGTTACTGCCATTTCTTCTGCCGATGTCGCAATCACTTCAGTTTCTTGTTGACGCTGTGCTGTCGAGCTTTCAAGTTCTTCTTTGGTTCTATTTAAATTTTGTGAGTTAGCATTTAATTCGACAACTTGCTCTTTTACCCCTTGAATAACCTTTGATAATAAGTCTAATAATTCATTAAAAGACAATAAGGTTGTATTATTATTTGCTCTTGCCTTGATGCTCAAGTCAATCGCATTGACATCAACCGTTAATGAAGTCGCCACTAACGATAATTCTTTACCTGCTTCACTTTCTACTTTCATGGAATGTGCTATGTAGCCAGCAATAATAGACTCAGTAATAGCATAAACAGCATGTATTATAACGGTTGAGAAGAGCAATCTATCTTCGTCAAAGATATAAACACCCGTATCATTTACCTGCAAGTAGTAAAAAGAAAAATGGTGTACGGCAACAACAAGAATAGCCGTAATGAATACCCGCCAATCTTGAAAAATAATTAAAAACGCTAAAAGGATAAAAATTTCGAAATGAACTTCAATTAAGCCCTGTGCTTGATGAATATGCAAGGCTGCAAATATCATGACTGCGAGCGCTGAAACATGACCTGAAATAGCACCATCTCCGGCTGTTTTGTAGAAGTATATCGGCACAAGTAATGCAGGTAGGCCAATAATAAGTACTGATAGGTATGAATCATAGATGAAAGCCAAGAGCAAACTTTCAGCAAATAAAATACATAAAAGGTATGTAAATAGTGTGTTATTTTTATTCATTTTTATCCCGTTATACAGACATAATTAACATCAATTTCACTATGGTTAAAGTTCGACATATTAGGGTTCAATTGCTACCATCGCAAATAAAACCTAGCCCTGTAAATCTCTGAAATCCCTGTAAATCGCGCTTTAAATCAAGATACCATAACTTTAGTTCAATAAAATTGACAAATCAATATCATAAGTATTTAAGTCAGTTAATTTAATAGCTATTGGCTTAGTTAGATAATACCTAAGCGGTTAAATATTTATAAAAATATGTTTTATTTAGCTTGGCTATACAGGCGATATAAAAAATAACCCAGGTTCAAGATAAAAAACTCAATCATAATGGTGTATCATCTGCCTACTTCTGCTTATAACATTAAACCAATACTAGTGAATTCATGAATTATATTCCTTTAGATGACCTTAAAAATGCTTGGATTTTTAGACATAAAAGCCTGCCGATCAATGATAAAGATAAAACAAAAATAAAACCTATGGTTCAAGCACGAGCACAAGTTGTTTGGGATACCTTTATTAGTCGACAAGTCGACCATCCTGATTTTTTCAAAAAGGGTGATTGGCCATTTGAAGAAACAACTTGGCAGAAAACATTGGCATGGGAAAGTATTTGGGATAGTGAACAAGCAGAATTGCCTGCAGAAGTTGTTGCTCATTTAGCGTGGGACAATAATACCGTGGTTTATTTTTGTAGTGCAAAAAACAATGTTATTGAAACAACTTGGGCTGTTTTCCAGCGTTGTTGGAAGAACTTTCTTTTTATGGATGATGGACCACTTCTTATCGGCAAAAAGCGTAAAGAAGCGGTGCAATTTTTATCTAATGGTCAATGTAAGCTTGGTTTAAAAAAGTAAAGACAGATACAGCCAATTAAATTTAGGCTTAGCGCTTAACATGTTCAAGTTCGTTAATATCGTCTTCACCTGACAATAGCACAGCAAACCAACGACCTTCTTCTGCGTTCTCTAAGCCTATTTTAATGATCATGGTTAATGGCACCGAAAGTAACATCCCTACTGAGCCGAGTAACCATCCCCAAAAGATTAATGACAGAAAAATCACTAAGGTTGACAACCCTAAGCCTTTTCCTAAATAACGAGGTTCAACAATATTTCCCATCACCATATTAATAGTGATATAGCCTAAACCGATAAGACCGGCCTCAGGCAAACTCAATTGTAATACGGCCAGTGACATCGCCGGAACCGCTGCGATAATAGAGCCAATATTAGGAATATAATTAAGCAGAAAAGCAAGCACACCCCAAAGCAAGTAAAAGTCTAAACCAAACGCCCAGAGCATTATTGACACTATAATACCGGTAGCAATACTCACTAAGGTTTTAATCGCTAAATAGTTATTTACCGAGGTAAGAAAACGGTCTATTTGCTTTAAGCGCATTTCGGGATCCGCTAAAGCAAAATGTAACTTTTTAGGTAAAGACGAGGCTTCAAAAAGCATAAATATAACCGTGATGATAATAAGAAATAAATTGGCCATCACACTGCCTAATCCGCTAAGCATATCGGCTGCTAAGCCCATGGCTGCAGCGGGGTCAAAATATTCCATTAATAACGCTGACGATATAATAATATTTTTATCGGCTAACTGCTCAGTTATCCAAATAAACTGTACTCTTAATTGCTCGCGATATTCAGGTAATTTAAGGGATAGTTCGGTGAGTGATTTTCCAACTAACCCCGCAAGAGATAAAGCAACAATAACGAACAAGGCTATGACTAAAAGTACCGCTATTACTTTTGGTATTTTATAACGGCTAGCGCGGGCAATAAGCGGGTTACAAATAATAGCGATGAAAACAGAAAGTAAAAAAGGTACTAAAATATTAGCAGCCGTTTTTATCCCTGCAAAAACAATAAACAGTGCTGCGGTTACTACTAGCATTTTTACTGCACCGCCTGATTTTTCCATTAATCCCATAGTGTTAACTTTATCATTTAAAAAACCTTACTATACCCGAAACTTAAATCTAGTGTTAATAAACTTAAGTTTCGATTGTTAACAAGCAAGCGCGGTTTACATTGTTCGACGGATCAAGGTCAAACTTGACATATTCAATAATCGCCAACAACTTAGCATGCCCATGATACCAACAAATCCAGCGCCAGCAGCGATACCCACTAACCAGTAATTGAAATGAAAGCTCGCCGACATTTCAAAGACTTGCGTTTGCAAGAAAAACACCGCTATTTCCATCGCAATACTCGCCATTAACCCCGCAACAGCGCCAAGTGCAACAAACTCAAACAATACGCTATTTCGCAGTAGTGAACCTTTCGCGCCTAAGGTACGCAATATCGCTAACTCTCGCTCACGCTCTTCCATACTTGCTTGCACTTGTGCAACCAACACTAAACTACCCGCTAAAATAACTAACACTAAAATAAGTTCAATCGCGATTGAAACTTGCTCTATCATGCTGGTCAGTTGTTTCATAATTGCACCAAAATCCATAATTGAGATGGTAGGATATTGGCTTAAAAAGCGATAAACTTCATTTTTTTGTTGATCTGATATCATCCACGCCGAAATAGAAGTGGACTCTATATCGATAACGGCAGCTTCATTGAAAATCATAATAAAATTTAACTGTCGACTCTTCCAGTTAACGTCGCGAATACTAGTAACCGGCACAGTGAATTCGTCAGTACCAATAGTAAAAGTGAGCTCATCGCCAAGTTTAACATCTAAACGTTCAGCCATACCTTTTTCCATAGAGACTTGTGGTAAAGTATCCTCTATTTGCCACCATTGCCCTTCGATAACTTCATTGGTCAAAGGTAATTGCTCTTGCCATGTTAAGCTTAATTCACGGCCAGCACCTTTTCGCTCTTTTGGCTTTTCTTTATCCTCTACCTTGGGTTTGTCTGTGTCGGTCGTTGCTGAATCTTTATTCTCATCCTCGTCAATTTTGACTGTTTTTTCACCATTAATCGCTGATAAACGTCCTCGAAAAATAGGATAAAACCCCTGATTATCGAGATTGAGCTGCTCGGTAAAAGCTTGCAGTGGTGCAACTTCTTCATTGGCAATATTAAGTAAATAATGATTAGGCGTGTTTTCCGGGAACTGTGCTTGCCACTCATCAATAATTGAACTTTTCATTACCGTTATTAGTAGTAATAACTGAATAGCGATAGTAAAACTGACTAATTGCACACTATTTTCATTGGCGCGGCGCTTTAAGTTTGCTAAAGCCAGATGCCAAGCTTTACCGGCTTTAGCACCAGCACTTCGCCCTGCCCCCATGATTAATCGCCCTAAAAGCAATAAAACACCAGAAACTAATATACCACCTAACAACAATGACAAACTCATAACGAGATCGCGACTAAATAACATCAGTAGCGCAAAGAGTGCCAGTAGTGGGATCACTTGATGCCAACCAAACCTTGGTAATTCATTTTTGCTAAAACCGCGAATAACATCGAGTGGTTTCGTTGAAATTAATTCAGTAATAGGATGAATGGCAAAGGCAACCGCACAAAGCACTCCCGTTATCACAGCAGTGATAAATGGTTTAAACGTTAGTTGGCTTTCATCTAATGACAAGTAGCTTTCTATAGCACTCACACCGGCGAGCATCAGCATATAACCAACAACAAGCCCTACTATGATACTTATTAAGCTAAGTAAGCCCCAGTGCAGCATATACAATTTTTTTACATGAGACGTTGAAGCGCCTAACGCTTTAAATACTGCAACCATAGGTTGATGACGTTGCCCATACCGTCGACTGGCAACCGCAACAGCAACAGCAGCAAGCACAATACCTAACATACTGGCTAACGATAAAAACTTCTCTGAGCTGTCTAAGACCTTTGATAGACGGTTTTTTGCTGATTTAGCATCGTACCAATTTTGAGTTTCATTGAGTTGTGGCTTTATCCAGGTTTCAAATGTTTCAATATCGTCACGCTCCCCCGCAAACATATATTGATAATAAACGCGACTGCCGGGCTTTATCAACTGGGTTTTCTCAATATCTTTAATATTAAGAAATATAGTGGGTCCGGCAACAAACATACGGTATGAACGGTCAGGAATTTCTACAATAACACCGGCAACAGTCAGCGGGAGAACCCCGACCTCTATTGTGCCACCGATTTTAACATCAAGACGGCTAAGAATACTTTCTTCTACATAAGCCGTTCCTTGTTGTGGCGCGCCAACCGAGCTGGGTATTTCTTGATCTAGCGACGTTTTAACAAGAAGCTCGCCGCGCAAAGGATATTTTTCTGAAACAACATCAAGTTCAGATAACAGCATGTTATCACCTGAAAAAACCATAGAATCGAGTAATATTTTCGAGGCGACATTGAGCGATAAACTATCACTTTTATCAAGGTATTCGGTCGGTATTACTCGGTTAGAGCCCAGCACCCGATCGGCTGCTATGGTGTTAGCGCTGTTGGTGATGATAGCTTGCTTAATTTGCTCTGAAAAACCCGTTAATGAAAATACTGTGCCGACTGCGAGAACAATCGCTAAAAATATAATGGTTAAGTCACCGCGGCGAAACTCATGATGTAACAGTCGTAATGATTGTTTAACCCAAGTCTTTGATGGTTTTACCCTTAATTCAGTCATCGTTAACCTACTTTCATATGAGCAGGAAGTTCATCTTGATTGGCGTTGTTGAGATTAACCTCTTGTAAAACGCCGCTGTCCATTTCAACTTGACGTTGACAGCGCTGGGCTAATTTTGGATCGTGAGTAACCAATATTAAGGTGGTGCCATGTTTTTCATTTAATTGAAAAAGTAAATCGGCGATATGAACGCCTGTTTTGGTATCTAAATTGCCCGTAGGTTCATCGGCGAATAATACGTCGGGCTTGGTAATAAAAGCGCGAGCAATAGCGACCCGTTGTTGTTCACCACCCGATAATTGTGACGGATAGTGTTCAGCACGTTCACCAAGGCCTACAGCATCAAGTAACGCCAGTCCTTGTTGTTTTGCATCAGGTAAATTTGCTAATTCAGCCGGCAACATAACATTTTCAAGTGCAGTTAAACTGCTAATTAATAAAAATTGCTGGAAGATAAATCCAACGTGATCTGCTCGTACTTGACTACGTTGCTCTTCATTAAACTGGTGCAATGGGTGGTTTTTAAGATAAACTTCACCTGACGTAGGTAAATCTAAGCCCGCTAAAATAGCTAACAAGGTTGTTTTTCCTGAGCCTGATGAACCTACTATTGCTAATGTTTCACCTGTATTGACCGTTAGGTGAACAGGTTGAAGTAGATCAAGAGTTTTCTCTTCTAACTGCACAGACTTAGTTAACGCACTTACTTTTAATATGGCTTCGGAATTTGACTTCATGAATAAACATCCCATTTATATTTTGTTTTTAAGCTTAATAGCTTTAATTTCTATATCTTTTTCGACATTGGCTAACCCTTCAGCCAAGCATTCTATTTTACTACTAGGTGATAGTGTTAGTGCAAGCTATGGAATGAAAGAAAACCAAGGCTGGGTTCACCTGCTAAATACACAATTAACTACGCAAAAAAGTCCTTATAAGATCACTAATGCTAGCATTAGTGGTGAGACTACAACAGGCGGTTTATCAAGGTTACCTGGGATATTAGCCAAAGAAAAAGTTGACCATTTAGTGATAGAACTTGGTGGCAATGATGGTCTTAGAGGCTACTCACCAAAGAAAATTAAAAATAATTTGTTACAAATGATAAAGCTCGCTCAAGATAAAAACATTCCAGTGTCACTCTATCAAATCAAAATCACCCCAAATTATGGGCCTCGTTATAATAAAATGTTTGAACAAGTATTTATTGATGTTGCCGCTGAAACTAACATTAACTTGTTACCTTTTTTTGTTGAGCCATTAGTCACCGACGCCAGTTTAATGCAAAAAGATGGCATTCATCCCAATGTTAAAGCTCAGCCAATTATTGCTGAATTTGTTGCTAGTCAGTTTACAGAAATCATGGAAGAATAATATGGATTTTATTTGGATTCTATTTGCCTTTGGTTGTGGGATGGCAGCAAAGTCATTTTCATTACCACCATCAATTGGTTATCTCTTTGCAGGGTTTTTACTAAATTTTCTCGGTTTTCAAGCCGACGACAGTATCAATACATTAGCAAACCTAGGCATCACCTTAATGTTATTTACTATTGGTTTAAAACTCAATGTTAAAGACTTATTAAAAAAAGAAGTCTGGTTAGGTAGTTTGTCTCATAGTGTCACTTGGGTGTTAATCGGTGCTTTGCTGCTAAAATTACTTGCCCTTGCTGCTATTAGTTACTTTGCTGACTTGTCTTTTTACACCTTAGGGTTAATTATTTTTGCCTTGAGCTTTAGTAGTACGGTTTGTGTCGTTAAGCTGATGGAAGATCACGGCGAAATGCGCACGCGCCACGGTAAATTAGCCGTGGGAATTTTAGTGATACAAGATATTGTCGCGGTAATATTTTTAGTGGTGGCGACCGGTAAGTCTCCAACATTATGGGCTTTACTGTTGTTGAGTGCCTTTTTTATAAAGCCGTTAATCAATAAACTTATTGACCAAGTAGGTCACGGTGAACTTATTCCGCTAACCGGATTTTTCTTAGCCTTTGGTGCCTATGAACTTTTCGAGTTAGTGAGCATTAAAGGTGATTTAGGCGCCCTGCTCGTCGGGATGTATTTGGCTTCGCACAGTAAAGCCAGTGAAATTAATAAATCATTGATGGGCTTTAAAGATCTCTTTTTAATTGGTTTTTTCTTATCTATTGGTTTTACCGCATTACCCACAGTAGAAATGCTTGCGATGGCAGGCTTACTAACTTTACTTATCCCTGTAAAATTTTTCTTATTCTTTTTCTTATTCACACAATTTAAATTACGTGGCAGAACCTCTTATTTAACAGCACTAGCATTAAGCAATTTTAGTGAGTTTGGTTTGATCATCGCTTCGCTATCAACAAAAAATGGCTGGTTAACAAATGATTGGTTGGTCATTTTGTCCTTGGCTGTTTCCTTATCGTTTATTATTACTAATATCACTTATAACTTTGCTCATCGGATTTTCACCCGACATAAATTGTTTATTTGTAAATACGAAAGAAAAAGTAAACTCAGTGAAGATAACTTTATACAACCTTGTGATGCACCGATTGTTGTAATTGGTATGGGTCGCGTTGGTATGGGCGCTTATAAAGCTTTAGACAGCCAGGCTACGGGTCAAGTATGGGGATTAGATGCCGACCAAGGTAAGATCGCTTGGTTGAATGATAATGACGTGCAAGCATTTTGTGGTGACGCGGAAAATATTGATTTTTGGGAAAATATAGAAATAGAGAAACTAGAGTTAATCTTGCTCGCCCTGCCAAAAATTCAAGATATTAAAAATATAACCTTACAATTAAGACATGCAAATTATCAAGGTCAAATAGCGGCTATTGCTCGGTTTGATGATGAGCGCCAAGAAATTGAAACCTTTGGCGTAGATAAAGTGTTTAACTTCTATACTGAGGCTGGCGTTGGTTTTGCTGAGGAAAGCTTAGCGATGATCAAACCGAATAAGCAGTAATATAACGACTTGAACCAGTACTCTGGCCACTAAAGATTGATTGCTAATAAGTAACAGATCATCCTGTTACTTTGCTTTTACTATCGCCTTTAGGCTGCTCAGTAAACTCATAAGACTGTCAGATGGTGAACCCAGCGACTAAAGATCACTGGGTTTGATCGACGATGTTCGATAAAATAGTGGTACCACGACGTAAAAGCTAAAGCATCTTAGCAGACAAACTCGAAAAAGGTGATCCTACGTCACTTTGTATGTTACAAGCTTAGCAATGTAACACAGGATTGCTTAAATGCTTAAAATAGGCTTAAGGTAATATTCTTATTGAAACATCAAATTTCAGGCATAAAAAAACCGACAATAAGTCGGTTTTTTTATATCACTTATAGCACTGACTCTTTAGTAACTGGTTACATAAAAAATAAGTGGCATCCCTAAGGGGATTCGAACCCCTGTTACCGCCGTGAAAGGGCGGTGTCCTAGGCCTCTAGACGATAGGGACACTAAAACTATTGAGTAAGTAAACATTGAATAAACAAGGTTTAGCTACTTAGAAAAGCATCAAACAAGATTTTCATCTCGCTTTTATGATTGAAACATTCTTCAATCAAAGGAAACAACAAGACCTAGTTTGTTATACCCTTTTTACCTATTCATTAACTTCCAATAAAGGAAATAAAAAATAAGTGGCATCCCTAAGGGGATTCGAACCCCTGTTACCGCCGTGAAAGGGCGGTGTCCTAGGCCTCTAGACGATAGGGACACTAAAACTATTGAGTAACTGAATATTGAATAAACAATTTTCAATTACTTAGAAAAGCATCGGACAAGATTTACATCTTGTTTTTATCATTGAAAACATTCTTCAATCAAAGGAGATAACAAGACCTAGTTTGTTATACCCTGTTTACTTATTTAATTACGGCCAATATGGCGATAAAAAAATAAGTGGCATCCCTAAGGGGATTCGAACCCCTGTTACCGCCGTGAAAGGGCGGTGTCCTAGGCCTCTAGACGATAGGGACACAAATACTATCGTGAAAAGTAAACTTTTCTATTTTAAGTGATAAAAAACACTTAAAACCAATATTATTTAAATAAAGATTAACTTAATTAAATAACTTAAAACTTGGTGGAGCTATGCGGGATCGAACCGCAGACCTCTTCGCTGCCAGCGAAGCGCTCTCCCAGCTGAGCTATAGCCCCGCTACAAATTAATAACATGGCCTAATATGCTATAAATTCATTGCCTAACAAATGATTAATCACTCGTTGAAAGCGAGGCGCATTCTAAGCACCCGTCCTAAAACTGTCAACTATTATTTTAGATAAAAAGGTGTTTTTTGCAAAGTTTTTAGTTAAGTGTTTACTTAAACATCAACTTGACTATTTTTTGTTTAATCAGTGATTTATCAATATCAACTTTTCGAAAGCGCTTTTATTTATCTGCAATTAAGCGATGTCACTAATGTTAAACGATTATTTATCTACAAGGTGCTATTTTTTCCTTAATTTCAAAAAATACATCTAGGCAAGCTCAATGAAATAAGGGTTTATAGTTTCTTTATGACAAAATTGGGGTTAAAGTTGTACTAAGATATAATAATAAGAATTTTTCATGCAGCTAGAAAAGCTAAATGTTGTCGCTATTGGTGGCGGACACGGTTTAGGTCGTGTGTTATCTACTCTCTCTTTTTTAAAAAAGCAGTTAACGGGTATAGTAACCACAACCGATAATGGAGGCTCTACTGGCCGTTTACGCAGGCGCAGTAGTTCTATTGCTTGGGGTGATTTACGTAATTGCTTAACATTGCTTGTTGATGAGGACTCTGTTGGCAGCCAGTTATTTGACTTTAGATTTGATGGGCAAGATGAACTCGGTGGTCACAATCTAGGTAATCTTATTTTATATGCCTTGGGGAAATTGCAATCTCGGCCACTTGATTCGATAAAACTTGTCAGACGTTTATTAGGGGTTAGAACGCCTTTATATCCGATGTCAGAGACACCAACCGATCTAATGGCCTTCTACCCTAAGGGACGTTGTAAAATAGGTGAACTCTCGGTTGATAAAATGCCGATAATGCCAGAAAAATTATTATTGGCCCCGTTGGTTAAAACCTTGCCTTTGTGTATTGAGTCAATAAGGTCTGCTGATTTGATTATTTTAGGCCCTGGGAGCTTTCTTACCAGCGTTATTCCACCCTTGTTAGTGCGAGATATTACTAAAGCGATTCAGGCAAGCTCAGCTCATTGTGTGTTTATTGAGAACTTAGCTCCAGAAGACAGTCCTGCCGCAGCATTATCATTAGATGAGAAACTTAATTGGATCAAAGAAAATATTGGCTGCTTACCTATTGATAGTGTTATTTGTCAAAATGAAACGGTTACATCTACCATTTTGCCCGTTATTCATTGCGACCTTTCTAATGGTTCAGACAGTCATAACCATGATAAAGAGAAACTGTTACAGGCATTAAAACTTTGCATAAGTGGTATTGATAAACAAAATAGTATTTCTGCCTAGTTTCTAGACTGCTGATAAAAAGCCGTAAAATGATCATTCATTTTACGGCTTTTTAGTTTTTAGTTTTTAGTTTTTAGTTTTTAGAAGCTTCGTCTTGACTAATACGGCTAGCAACAGCACCTGTTTGATTTTTATATTTTGCATCTTCACGTTTATTATAAGGACGTGCAGCGCTTGAAGACATAGTTTCAAAGTTTAGTGCCGCTATCTTCATTTTAGGGCGAAGTGCCAAGGGAAGCTTACCACTATTATAAAACTCTAAAACAATCTGCCCAGACCAACCAGGATCGATGCGATGTGCGGTAACATGGACCATTAAGCCCAAGCGCGCTAATGATGAACGACCATCCAACCAACCAACGATATTATCAGGTAGAGTGACCGACTCATAGGTAACCGCTAGCGCTAATTCACCTGGATGTAAAAAGAAAGCCTCACCATCAGCGATAACAATTTCATCACTCATCACTGAGTCCATCGCTTTTTGCATTTCAGCTTTGGGACCACTTAAGTCGATATAAGGTGCGGTATGATCTTGAAAAACGCGAAATTCGTTACCTAAACGAATATCAACACTTACCCCTGAAATCATACTGCTATCGGGTGCAGGGGTAATAATAATTTCACCTCTTTCAAGCGATGTTTCTATGTCTTTGTCGGACAATCTCATGTTAGTTCTTCTTACGTTATTACTTTAAGGTTAGGGAATTAGCTATAAAGGCTAATCTTCAATCAATAGTTTTGCGGTATTTGGACTGCGTGAATCCAACTGCAGATATAACTGTGCAGCGATAGTTCGCGCTATCTTACGGTATTGCTCACTGATGTTACTAGTGTTATCTGTTAATAATGGCGAAACCCCTTGGTCTGCATCGCGACGAATACTGACATCAAGCGGCAGTTGTCCTAAAAGTTGCGTATCATATTTATTGGCAACCCGTTGACCTCCACCTTCACCAAACAAGTGTGATTGATGACCACAATTTTCGCATTGGTGATAACTCATATTTTCAATAATACCGAGCACAGGTACTTTTACTTGTTCAAACATCGCAATACCCTTTATCGCATCAGCCAGTGCTATATCTTGTGGTGTGGTAATAACCACAGAAGCTGCCACGGGTACTTGTTGTGATAACGTTAATTGAATATCACCGGTGCCTGGGGGCATATCAACAATTAAATAATCTATACCTTGCCAATCAGTTTCGTTGAGTAATTGACTAAAAGCTCTGCTTGCCATTGGGCCTCGCCAAACAGTTGCATCATCTTCATCGACTAAAAAACCCAGCGACATTGCGCTTAAACCATTAGCATTTATTGGCGTGAGTAACTTACCATCATCAGAGCTAGGCTTTGCTCCTTTTAAACCCAGTAATGTAGGAACTGATGGGCCATAAATGTCAGCGTCTAAAATGCCAACCGAGGCTCCTTCTGCGATTAACGCATAAGCAAGATTAACTGCTGTCGTCGACTTCCCTACTCCACCTTTTCCAGAGGCAATAGCAATAATATTCTTTATACCTAAGAGTTCATGGCGGCGAACCGGCTTAACATTGTACTTAACATCAAAACGAACGGTCTGCTTAACTTCTTTAGTAAGCATTTCAGTTAATAATTGTATTTCACTATTGCAAGGGAAAGGTAAAGACAATTTAATGACAATATCATTACCTTTTTCTAAGGTAATTTCAGGGTCAATATCAGGATATAGAATTCCTTGAGGAAAATTTTCACTTCGATAACGATTTAAGCTATCAACAAGCGTTTGTTTAGCGTCACTGGGGAGTGTTTTTGACGAAAATATCTTTGAGAACATTTTAAAAGGCACTTTATCGCGTTTAGGCAATAATTATTAATGAAAAGTAATTACAAATTCTGTACCATTCCCCTCATAATTACCACCAATAAATGTAAACTTTATATGTCGTTATCAGAGTCATCATCAACTGCTAAAAATAAACGTAAAATTCTTGTAACTTGTGCGCTGCCTTATGCCAATGGCTCTATTCATTTAGGTCATTTACTCGAACATATTCAGACCGATATTTGGGTGCGTTTTCAACGTATGCGCGGCCATGAAACTTATTTTGTTTGTGCTGATGATGCCCATGGCACGCCTATTATGCTTAAAGCGCATGAGTTAGGGGTAACACCTGAAGAAATGATCAATGGTGTCCGTGAAGAGCATATGAGCGACTTTGCAGACTTTCATATTAGTTTCGATAACTATCATTCAACGCATAGTCCAGAGAATGAAGCGTTTGCTCACGAAATTTATAATCGTTTGCATGCTAAAGGTCATATTAAAACTAGAGTCATCTCTCAACTATACGATCCAGAAAAAGGGATGTTCTTACCTGACCGCTTTGTAAAGGGCACTTGTCCTAAGTGTCAGGCAGCCGATCAAAACGGCGATAGCTGTGACGAGTGTGGCGCGACGTATTCGCCCACTGAAGTGCTAAACCCGCGTTCAGTTGTTTCTGGCGCAACACCAGTATTAAAAGATTCAGAGCACTACTTCTTTGACTTGCCTGCTTTTAGTGAGATGTTGCAAGATTGGACACGAAGTGGCGCATTGCAAGATGAAATGGCTAATAAGTTAGCTGAATGGTTTGAGTCTGGTTTACAACAATGGGATATTAGCCGCGACGCTCCTTATTTTGGCTTTGAAATACCCAATGCTCCGGGCAAATACTTTTATGTCTGGCTAGACGCTCCTATTGGTTACATGGGCAGTTTCAAAAACTTATGTGATAAAACCGGTATCGATTTTGATGCATTTTGGGCGCTTGACTCGGAAGCTGAGCTCTACCATTTTATTGGTAAAGACATTATATATTTTCATAGTTTATTCTGGCCAGCTATGCTCGAAGGTGCAGGTTTTAGAAAACCAACGGCAGTGCATGCTCATGGTTTTGTTACTGTTAATGGCGCAAAAATGTCTAAGTCTAAAGGTACCTTTATTAAAGGTCGTACATATTTAGATCATTTAAACCCTGAATATTTACGTTATTACTATGCCGCTAAATTAACCCATAAAATTGATGATTTAGACTTAAATCTTGAAGATTTTGCCCAACGAGTCAATTCAGACTTAGTGGGTAAAGTGGTTAATATTGCCTCACGTTGTGCCAGTTTTATCACTAAACGCTTTGATGGTATGTTGTCAGAAAACATTGACAACCCAGCTCTCGCTGAAGAGGTCATGGCGGCAGGTGACTCTATTGCAGCTCACTATGAAGCGCGTGATTTTGCCCGTGGTATGCGTGAAATAATGGCATTGGCCGACAAAGTTAACGAATATATAGCCGTAAAAGAACCATGGCAGTTAGTGAAAGATGAAACTAAGCAGCAAGAAGTGCAAGACATCTGTTCGCTAGGTATCAATATGTTTCGTACCTTAATGATTTATTTAAAGCCGGTATTACCCGTATTAGCCGATAGCACAGCGACGTTTTTAAATGATGAATTAACCTGGGAAGGACATAAAAAATTATTGACGAGCCACAAGATCAATAAATTTAAAGCCTTACTACAGCGTGTCGACATGGATAAAGTTAACGCAATGACAGATGCATCGAAAGACAATTTACTTGTTAAAGATGACGCTGAAAAACCGGTAAAAAAAGCGAAAAAAGAAAAAATCGTCGATAATAGTGCGGCTCTTAATGATCCATTAGGGTGTGATCCTATTAGCGAAGAAATTCAATTTGACGATTTTGCTAAAATTGATTTGCGTATAGTAAAAATCATTAATGCCGAGCATGTAGAAAAAGCTGATAAACTGTTACGTTTGACCCTTGCTCTTGATTCAAAAGAAGAAGGTGGTGAAACACGCCAAGTGTTTGCCGGTATTAAGTCAGCGTATCAACCAGAAGATTTAATTGGTAAACATACCGTGATGGTTGCTAATTTGGCGCCAAGAAAAATGCGTTTTGGTATGTCTGAAGGCATGGTGCTTGCGGCAGGCCCTGGTGGTAAAGATTTATGGATATTAAATCCTGACGACGGTGCACAACCGGGTATGCGGGTGAAATAACAACCCTCAGTTAGCTGTTAATACCAAAGAAATAAAAGCAGTGAACGTTCACTGCTTTTTTGTATTATAATTTTCAAATAGTTCGTTACAATCATTATGGCAAAATACTTATGAGTACAATATTTTAATGTTGTTTGTTAAACCACCGTTATTAGTACAAATTATCTTAGCGATGTTTCTTGGGTTGTTGATGGGGTATTACTTTTCAACCGAATATTCAGTGATTGATAACACCGCCAATGCTTTTGTTACTGCCCTGCAAATGACCGTACTGCCTTATATTGTGCTATCACTGGTTGTTGGTATAGGTGGGCTTACCCCGAGTAAAGCCAAAAAGGTCTCTAAACAAAGTTTATTGATTATCTTAATGATGATAGCGGTCGTACTATTTTTTATTTTTAGCACCCCTTTGTCCTTTCCTCAATGGCAACATGCCGAGTTTTATTCTAATAACACTATACAATCTGTGCCAGAATTTAGCTTGGTTGACTTATTTATCTCGGCAAACCCTTTTAATGCCTTAGCAAATACTTTAATCCCTGCGGTAGTTTTTTTTAGTATCTGTATGGGGCTTGGTTTAATGAAGATAAAATCTAAAAGACAAACCTTGTTAATGCTTTCAAACTTACAACAAGCAACCGCAAACATTAATGGTTTTATTATGAAATTTGCCCCCTTGGGTATATTTTGTATCGGTTGGCGTGCCGCTGTTACTCTTGATGCAAGCCAACTCGATGGTTTAGTTGTTTACATGCTTAGTGCAATAGTTTTGGTAACTCTGCTTTGTTTTGTGGTATTCCCCGCCATTGTTGCAACGGTCACCCCTTTTGGTTATCGAGAAATAGTTAGTGTGTCTCGCGAGCCAATGATCACTGCTTTCGCTACGGGCAGCTTCTTTTCAGTATTGCCCGTGATTGTTGAAAACACTAAAAAATTACTTAAGCAAAAATATCCTCAAGATAGCGATCTTGAAAAAATATCAGAGATTATTGTGCCAATATCTTTTAGTTTACCCGTCGGTGGTAAGCTACTTGCTTTACTTTTTGTGCTCTTTGCCGCTTGGTTCTCTGGTGCCCATATTTCTTTTACTGATCATATCAATCTAGTCGTTGCTGGCTTGCCACAGTTATTTGGTAGCACAACATTAGCGATGCAAAATTTACTAGAATTGTTTAATGTTTCCGGTGCTATGTTCGACTTTTATTTAGTGGCAGAGAACCTTATTGGCGCTCGGTTAAGTGCTATTTTTTCAGTGGTATTTTCTAGCTGTTTACCGCTATTAATTGCCACGGCAATGTTAAAGCGCTTTACTATAAAATGGCGTGTACTGCTGCGTAACTTAGCGATAATTCCGCTTGTTTCTGTATTGGCATTTATCTCCTTACGTTTCAGTTTTGACACTATAAGTCACCAGTATCAAGGCTATACCAAATTTATAGAGCGAGACTTTTTGTTCACTGGTGTTGAAAGCAACTACCTCGAAAACAGCCCTGCGAATGTTGTTACCAAACCTACATTTTCTCCTGTGCTAAAACGAATTCAACAACGTGGTTTTATTAGGGTTGGCTATTTCAGAGATGACTTACCTTACGCCTTTCATAACAATAACGGTAAGTTGGTCGGTTTTGATATTGAAATAATGAATCAACTCGCCATTGACCTCAACGTAAATGTTGAATTTGTAAAAATATTTCATCATCAAGCGGAAGCACTCTTACAATCAGGCTATTTGGATATCACGACAGGTATTCCAGTTATCCCAGATAATATGACTAAGTTCACCCTTACGGTGCCTTATTCTCAGCAATCACTAGCCTTTATTGTAAAAGATGAAAGACGTGTAGAGTTTAAGCAATGGTCTAAAATTATTGAAAATAAAGCGCTGATTATCGGTATACCTGAAACTTTCTTTTACCAAACAGCTGTTGAACGCAACTTTATTCATAATAAGGCCTGGAAAATATCAACACCCAGATTATTCTTTAAAGAAAAGCACCAACATTTTGATGGTATGCTATTTGGTGCTGCAGCAGCTTCTGCCTGGACATTATTATATCCTGAGTACACAGTTATTGTGCCTAAACCTGTCTTAGCACCTATATCTATGGCATTCCCGATTAATCATAACGATCAAGCTTTTGAACTGTTTATGCGTAATTGGATAAATATGAAACAACAAAGTAACGTTATTGATAAATTATTTAATTATTGGATCAGTAATAAAGCCCCTGTTAAAGCAAATATAAGTAAGTAACCTAGTGATAAAAATGAAGACAATAAGTAAAACCAACAATAAATTAATACTAATGCTGACGTTAATCGGATTATCAGCATGCTCATCTCAATATACTGTTTCAACAAATTTGGACAAAGAAAATTTTCAAACATACTTTAGCCATGCACAGGTAAAAGTTTTTCAAGATGAAAGTGAATTTCCTGGCCGCTACAAACTTATTGGCTTAGTTGAGGGTGAAGATTGCCAGGCAAAAAGTCATCATGCCTTACCAGATAAAATAGCGGCAAGAACTGAAGCACGTAGACAAGCAGCTCAACAACAAGCGAATGCGATAATTTTTAGTGGTTGTGCGTTGATTGATGACGACCAAGCAAATAAGCAATGTATTGCAACGCTTGTCTGCTATGGTATGTCTTATCAAGTTGAACCGCTTAAAAAGATTAACTAATGACTGTATCACCTGAAAACCAGGTAACCTTCAACTATATTGGTCGCGTTAATTCTCCCTACAAAGAAAAATTCGCTATTCCTCGTCAACCGGGTCTAGTGAGTGCAGCACAAGGCTCAATTTTATTACTTGATGATGCCAATAACCAAGAGTTGCTTCGTGGCATTGAGCAATTTAGCCACCTGTGGGTATTGTTTATATTTCATGGGACGCAGCGCCAAGGTTGGAAACCGCTCGTGAGACCACCTCGCTTGGGAGGAAATAAAAAACTGGGGGTATTAGCCACTCGCTCTACATTCAGACCTAATCCGATTGGTATGTCGGTAGTAAAGTTAGAGGGTATTACGCAAAACAACAAACAAACTGTTATTAATATTTCTGGACTAGACCTGCTTGATCAAACGCCCGTTGTTGATATTAAACCTTATATTCCCTACTCTGATAGTATTGATGGTGCACAGGCCGGCTTTGCACAACAACAACCCTTGCACGCGTTAACCACCAAGTTTTCTCAGCAAGCACAAGATGATATGCAAAAGTATCAACGAGAGTATCCAGAGCTAGCACTGTTTATTGAACAAGTCTTAGCGCAGGACCCTAGGCCCGCTTATAAAAAGCGACAAGACGATGATAAAATCTATGGCATGAAACTCTATAATTTAAATATATGCTGGCAAGCAAATTTAAATAATGAGATGTATGTGCTTTCAATAAATAAAGTTGATGATTAACTTTAAAATACACTCAGCAACTCAATATAAAAAAGGTCAGCAGAGCTGACCTTTAACATTCAAATAAATGACCACTTTAACTAAGAAAATTTAGTGGTGATGACCGCCAGCGCCATGTGCGTGACCATGTTCAATTTCTTCATCTGTAGCAGCACGTACATCAATGACGTCTAAGTCAAAGGTTAATACCATACCAGCAAGGGGTGGGTTAATATCAACAGTGACCATAAACTTACCTGCTTTAACAATAGTCACTTGACGTTGACCTTGCTCGGTTTCAACAGAAGCTGTCATGCCAGCTTGCCATTTAGTGGTCCCTTGACCGTCTTGTAGATGTTTTGCTGGAACACGTTGGATCATATCTTCTTTACGCTCACCGTAAGTATCTTCTGGTTGTAGCGTGACTGAAAATTTGTTGCCTACTTCTTTACCCACTAAGGCATTTTCAACACCGACTAACATATTTTTATAGCCATGAAGATAGGCTAAAGGATCACCCGCGTATGATGATTCAATTTCATTGCCAGCTTCATCTTTTAAGGTGTAGTGAAATTGAACAACGGTTTTATCTGCAATTTTCATTTTTAATCCAATTTAATTAATACAATAATAATTTTCTGCGAGTGTAGCAAAAACAGACGCTAGCCACTATGCCCAGAGTAATAAAATAACCACACTAACAATAATTAATAACATACCTAGGTATTCAATTCGACTAATACGTTCCTTAAAAATTCGGTAAGTTAATAATAAAGTAATAAAAAACTCTACTTGTCCTAGTGCCTTCACATGGGCTGCATTTTGAAAACTAGCGGCAGTAAACCAACCAATTGAACCAATAACGCTGGTTATGCCAACAAATAAACACATACGCCAATGTTTAGCCATTAAGGTAAGTTGCTTTCTATCTTTTAAACTAAGATAAATAATTGATATGACGGACTGTACGCCAACCATAAACAACAAAGTAACAGCGGCACTAACCATTAAATCTGTGTTTAGGGCCAAGCTTGATTCTCTAATTAATAAGGTCGTAATGGCTAAGGCTAAGCCTGAAGATAAGCCAAAACCAGCGCCAGGGTTTTTAAAAATATCAGTAACCGTAAATTTTACTTTTGAGACAATTAACACGCCTATTACACCAATAAAAACAGATAACCACGCTAGCAATGATAAGGAAACTGAAAAGAACAAGGCTCCCACGACAGCAACTTGAATAGCTTCAGTTTTAGCTAAACTTGTCGCTACCGCAAAATTACGATATTTAAAGGCCGCAACCAAACAAAAAGTCCCAATAATCTGCATCAGACAAGCGATAAGCGCGTACATAAGAAAATGACTGTTAAGCACAGGTAAAGTCACTGCTCGCTGTTCGGTAATAAAGAGCAAATATATAAAAGCAAAAGGCAGCGCATAGATATAGCGCACACCTGTCGTCGCCATCGCACTTAAATGTCCCGATAGCTTCTTTTGTCCAGCGGTGCGAATAGCCTGCATAACAGCGGCAAGTAAAGTGAAATAAACCCAGAGGTCTAAAGAGAAGAAAGAAATGTCCAAAATCAATCCTAATGATGAAAACGACCAGCAAAATAATGTTAGGCAAAGGCAATAAAAAGCCTTTTATGCTTTATGTTACTAATTAATATTGATAATGTTTAAATTTGAAATTCAAAGCAACCTTAAAACTATGACAGAACAGCTACCAATCGCTATTATGCCGGGTAACGATTTAATAGAACAGTTTACTCAGATAAAGTCAGTGTGTAATAAGCTTGAAGCACAATTTAATTTTCAAACATTGACCGCAAATTGGTATGGTGATGAAAAAAATATTTTATTAATCAATCTCTATCTAGAAACCCAGCAATTTGTTGATGAAGAGATAACTAAAGATCATCAGGGAGAGATTAGCTATTTTGCTGATGATGTTTTCAGTGTTTACCAAAAAGAACATCAGCAGGTAAAATGTTTTATTGCGATAACGCCAGCTGAGTTAACTCTGTTAGCGCAAGAGAAAAAATTATTACCTCGCTATATTCAAGTAAAACTGCACAAGGTACTGAATTTAATTGCCAGTGAGTTAACGCTACCCCATATATAAACAAGTGTAAGAAATAGCGTTAAACCATTGAACTCGTCAGTTAAAGACTATTCACTATGTCTTTAACCAATTCAGGACCTTGGTATATAAAGCCAGTATAAACTTGTACTAATTTAGCACCCGCCGCTATTTTCTCTTGTGCATCACGGCCACTCGAAATACCGCCAACACCGATTATAGGTAATTTATTATCTAGGGCTATTGCTAATAAACGAATAACCTCGGTACTTTTGTCTTTTACTGGCTCACCACTGAGACCACCCTGTTCTTCTCCATGCTCTAAGCCAATCACACCTTCACGTGAAAGTGTGGTATTAGTGGCAATAACGCCATCAATATTATTGCTGATCAAACACTGGGCAATCGATTCAATCTCTTCTTTGCTTAAATCTGGTGCTATTTTTACGGCTAACGGTACATATTTACTATGCAGTTCGGTCAGTACTTTTTGTTCCGCTTTAAGCGCGGCTAATAGCTCATTTAATGCATCACCATATTGTAATGAACGTAAACCTGGCGTATTTGGTGATGAGATATTTATGGTGATGTAGGTTGCGTAGTTATAAACTTTACGCATACAAATAAGATAATCGTCTTTAGCTTGATCATCTGGGGTATCTTTATTTTTACCAATATTAATACCCAGCACGCCTTTAAAATTTGCTTTACGTACTTGATCAATTAAGTAATCAACGCCTTTGTTATTAAAGCCCATGCGGTTTATAACTGCATTTACTGTCGGTAAACGGAAAATACGCGGTTTTGGGTTACCCGGTTGTGGCTTAGGTGTCACAGTTCCTATCTCAACAAAGCCAAATCCCATGGCATCAAACGCGTTAATGCATTCGCCATTTTTGTCTAATCCAGCCGCTAACCCAACAGGATTAGGAAAGGTAATACCCATGGCTTCGACTGGTTTATCAGTAATGTTTTGTTTATAAAGTAAATTTAATGGTGTTGAACCCGAGGCTTTAAAGCCTTTTATTGTCAGCTCATGAATAGCTTCAGGATCAAACTTGAATAATACTTTACGAATTGCGGAATAAAACATATTGCCTCTGGACGGATAAGTTAACGCGAAAAAACTTTAATCAAAATCGACAACGACCTAAAAAAAATCCCCACTTAGTAGTGAGGATTTTATCAGTTAAATCAATCTCGTTAAAGCTTGATTAATGGCTTTGACTTATTTTGCTGGATCGCAATTTAAACTCAGTAACATTAACTCTCTTAGCGCAACAGAGAACTTTGCAAACTCATGCGTGCGACCAATTCTAAAGTCAGCTAAGATTTGGTTCCAACGTTCAAGTGGTTGAGCATTCGTCTCAATCCAGTTATTAAGTAAGGCTTCGACTTCAGGTTGTTCAACACCACAATCGCAGCGTAAAACGACTTGTGCTAATGAACGTTGCTGCCAATCAAGTTCCTCTCTAAATGAAGCTCTAGCAAGCGCTTGCCAGTGATTAGATACCGGTTGGCTAGTGATTTGATCTAAGAACCAATGCAAGTCTAAACGAACACCTAGCTTGAAGTATAAGTCAGCAACTAATTCAATTGGACGATTATCCGCTATTGAAATATCAGCAATATCCATTACCGGGAATAATGAACTTAACTGTGAAATACGTTTTGCGATTTTCACTGGAACGCCTGTTCCAACTAGATCTGTTTCAACACGTTGTAGTTGTTCAACTTCTGCGGTTACCAATAACTTATCTAAATTGTTGGCTAAATTTTCAAACGTTGGGCGATACATAGCGATTGTTTCAGCAATACCTAACGCTTTATTACGATGGCGTAAGAACCAACGTGTTGCTCGTCGTACCGTACGGCGCATTTGAAATAACATTTCAGTTTGAATAGAAGTCGAAATTTTATTATCTAATTCGGTAATTTCGTTCCAAATGGTTGATAACTCGAAAACTTCACTGGCCATAACATAACAATTGGCGATTTCAGCAACCGTTGCACCTGTTTCTTCATGCATGCGATTAACAAAATTGAAACCCATATCGTTACCAATATCATTGGCTAATTTTGTCGCTATAATTTCAGCACGCAGTGGATGCAGTTGCATTTGTTCTTGATACTTAACCTGTAATTGTGGAGGGAAAGCTTCAAGTAATAAACGATTGTGATAAGGGTTGTCCGTGATACCTGGACAAACCAAATCTTCTTTTAAGACCATTTTACCATAGGCAAGTAGCACTGAAAGTTCTGGGCGAGTTAAGCCTTGACCTTTAGATAAACGCTCAGAGATTTCATCATCCGTTGGAATAAATTCTAAAGCACGATCTAATTTACCCGCTTTTTCTAAGCCATGGATAAAACGCTCTTGCTCTTTTAATTGTTTAACGCCACGCATTGCCGTAATAGACAATGAATGGGTTTGGCGATAACAATCTTCTATAACAATTTTACCGACATCATCAGTCATATCATAAAGTAACTGATTACGTTGTTTAACGGTTAAGTCACCATTTTGTACTAAACTGTTTAATAATATTTTAATGTTGACTTCATTATCAGAACAATCAACACCGCCGGCATTATCAACAGCATCAGTATTAATTCGTCCACCACGTAAACCAAACTCAACACGACCCAGTTGGGTAAAACCTAAGTTACCACCCTCGCCAACAACTTTGGCTTGTAATTCTTTGCCATTGATACGCAATGAGTCGTTCGCTCTGTCGCCAACGTCAAGATGGCTTTCTTTTGAACTTTTAACATACGTGCCGATACCGCCATTCCACAATAAATCCACTTTCATTTTCAAAATGGCTTGCATTAGATCAATCGGTGACATGGTTTGTTTTTGCGTACCGAGCATTCTCTTAATTTGTGGTGTTAACTTGATAGATTTCACATGACGGCTGAAAATCGCACCACCTTCAGAAATTAATTCTTTGTTGTAATCTTCCCAAGTACAGCCCGGCATATTAAATAAACGTTCACGCTCTACATAAGAGCTTGCTGCGTCGGGATTAGGGTCAATAAAAATATGCATATGGTTAAATGCTGCTTGTAAACGGATGTGCTTTGACAACAACATACCATTACCAAATACATCACCCGCCATATCACCAATAGCAATACAGGTGAAATCAGTTGTTTGACAATCAATATCCATTTCGCGGAAATGACGTTTAACAGATTCCCAAGCGCCTTTAGCCGTAATTCCCATCGCTTTATGGTCATAGCCAACACTACCACCAGAAGCGAACGCATCGCCCATCCAGAAGTTATATTCGTCGGAAATCGCATTAGCAGTATCTGAGAAGGTTGCCGTGCCTTTATCGGCAGCAACAACCAAATAAGCGTCATCGTCATCAAGACGAACAACATTCAATGGTGGCACAATTACGCCATCAATAATGTTGTCGGTAAGATCTAACAAACCACGAATGAAGGTACGGTAACATTCTTTACCTGCTTCAAATATTTCTTGTCTAGTACCGCCTACTGGGAGTTGTTTACAAACAAAACCACCTTTAGCGCCAACAGGAACAATAACCGTATTTTTAACTTGTTGAGCTTTTACTAAGCCTAAAACCTCAGTGCGGAAATCTTCTTGTCTGTCTGACCAACGTAAACCACCACGGGCGACTTTGCCACCGCGTAAATGAACACCTTCAAGTTGTGGTGAATAAACAAATATTTCGAATTCAGGAAGCGGTAGTGGTACATCACTTATCTGGCGAGGTAAAATCTTAAATGAAATGTAAGATTTTTGACCTGTTATCGGATGAGGTTGAAAATAGTTAGTACGAATGGTGGCACTGATCATTTCAACAAAACGGCGGATAATACGGTCATCATCTAAGTTAGCGACATTATCGAGAGATTTTTCAATATCAGCACTGACTTTATTCAACGCTTTTTCTGAAATTTTCGTCGTTGGATCAAAGCGGAAAATAAAGAATTTAATCAATAACTCAGCAATATTAGGGTAACGAGCAAAAGTATCTTCGATATAACTTTGGCTAAAGGTACCACCGATTTGACGCTCATATCGTGCATAAGCACGGATAATAGAAACTTCGCGACCACCAAGCTCGGCACCTAAAATTAAACGGTTAAAACCATCATCTTCTAAATCACCCGCCCAAACTTTTGCAAAGGCGTCTTGGAACAAGTTTTGTACTATTTCAAGGGTGAACTTACCTTGTCCGGTCAGTAACATCGAAAAGTCTAAGATCCAACAATGTTCACCCGTTAATGTTTTAACTAAATAAGGGCTTTCACCAATAACACGTAAACCGAAGTTTTCAAGGATAGGTAAAATATCTGACAAGTGGATGGGGTCGCCCGTATGGAACAATTTTAATTTTACGTGACGGCTGTTAGCACTTTCTTCTTGTGGTTGATAAAATAACATTTCCAGTGGGTTTTCTGCTGATAACGACTCAAGTTTTTCAATATCAACGATTGCCGTACCCGGTAACACTTCATCTTTGTAAGATTGTGGAAAACTACAGTATTTACGACTTAATGTTTTACCTTTAGCTTCACCTTTGTGAGAGTTCAGAGATGCTGCGAGTTTATCATCCCAGCTTCTTGCTGCTTCATTTAAGTTCTTTTCAATTTGTTTCACGTTGATATCTGCTTTAGTTGATTTAACACGAACAATATAGTGGGTACGCGCTTGTGCTGATTCAGAAAAGTAAGTGGTAAACTCGACTTCTTGACCGCTACCAAATGCTTCTTTGAGTAACTTTTGAGTATTAACACGTAATTCAGTGTTATAACGTTCTCTGGGTACATAGACCATACAAGAGTAGAAACGATCAAAGGCATCACGGCGAACAAAGAGTCCAGAGTAATCACGCTCTTGCATTTGGAAAATGCCTAAAACATTTTTTAATAATTCATCTGTGCTACTTTGTAATATTTCGTCACGTGGGTAGGTTTCTAAAATATTAATCATCGCTTTATATGCGTGAGTACCACGAGCAAAACCAGAGCTTTCACAAACGGTGGTTACTCTAGACTTTATTAACGGTAAATCTAAGGCACTATTGGTATAATAAGCAGAGCCAAATAAACCAACAAAGCGTTCCTCACCAATAACATTACCTTTAGCATCGAAACGTTTTACGCCAATATAATCTAGGTGGGCAGGACGATGTACGCGTGACCGAGAATTGGTTTTGGTCAAAATTAACGGGTTAACCCCTAAAGCAAGCTCACGAGCAGAACTAGATAATGTTGAAATTAAGCGTTCTACTGTGCCATCAGAGCGCTTCATTAATCCTAAACTTGATTCAACATTGGCCGAGAGTGCCATATCACCTGTTAACGTTTTAACATTGTATGAACGATAGCCTAATAAAGTGAAATTATCGTTTAACATCCACTTTAAGAACTCTAATGCGTCATCATGATCATTGATTGAACAAGGTAATTTTGCTTCGGCTGTTTCGGTGATCACTTCACCAAGACGTGCACGCATTGCTTGCCAATCGTCAACCGTTATCGCAATGTCATTAACCACTGAATGAAGCTCTTTGGTTATTTTATCAAGGACTTTTTGATCGGTTTGACGGTCAACTTCAATAAAGAAAACAGCGACAGCCGTTGCCGATTTTAACGATTTATTAGCGGCTGCCGATAAACGTGTAATTTGATTTTTGTCATCACGAATAATATTAATAGGACTATTTAACATTAAATGCGGTGATAAGCCTAAACGGTTAAGGGCAATTCGCAATGAATCAACAAGAAATGGCATATCGGCGATAATGACTTCGATAATAGTATGACTTGATTTCCAGCCATGCTTAGAAACTTGAGGATTAAAAACTTTAATCACCGGTGCATTATTTTGGTGACCATTTAACGAATTCCACAGACTTAACGTCGCACCGTACATATCACTATCGTTACGATGCTCTAAATCAAGCGTAGAAATATTGCTATAAAGGAGCTCTGCAAACTGCTCAACGAGCGGAGCTGTCTTAGCGGGAACTTTTTGCTGAATTAACTGTGCTACATTCGAGAGTATCACTGAGGGTAAACCGTCTACTAACGCCATGCCGTTTTCCTTTTTGGATAAAACGCTGTTGTACTGAATCATTTCAAAATTGATTATTTAAAACAATTAACAGGGTAATTTGTATAATTTTTTATATAAATATTTATTATTGTCTAAAAGAATAGACTATATATGCGATTTTATTAAGAATTTTAGGCTATTGCGAGGAATATTTTACTATTTATGGTGATTAATTATTTACAGCGGCTTGTCAAAATTACTGAGAGTAATTGTTTATTCACTTGTTATAAATAGAAAATGACCTTTCGGTCATTTTCTTGTTTATTTATGCAGGTTTAACGTATTAACCTTATTTCTTATTAGGCCATAAAAAAGCAGCAATAGCAGGTAGGACCAGTACTGCAGCGATCATATTCACCAAAAACATGAAGGTTAAGAGTATTCCCATATCGACTTGAAATTTCAAATCTGACCAAAACCAGGTTGAAACGCCAATCGCTAAAGTAACACCCGTTATTAAGACTGCACTGCCTCGCTCTTTCAAAGCGAGTAAATAAGCTTCTTGAACTTGGTAACCCTCACGTAATTTTATACTCATCGTTGATAAGATATAAATACCGTAATCAACACCAATACCAACACCTAAAGCAATAACCGGAAGTGTAGAAACCGTTAGGCCAATATCAAGTGCGGTCATTAACCATTGCGCTAACGTTGACACGACATAAAGCGGCACGATAACGACAATCGTGGCACGCACACTTCTAAAGCTAATGAAACACAATAAAGTTACCGCGCCGTAAACGTAAAGCATCATCGGCGTTTGTGCTTCAGCAACAGCTTCATTAGTCGCTGCCATAACACCAACAGGGCCAGAGGCAAGTTTAAACTTAACCTCGTCTGTTTCTAATGCCTGAGTAACAACTTTTACTTTATCAACAACTCGATTAATAGTTTCAGCTTTGTGATCTTCTAAGAAAAGAATCACGGGCATAACGCTACAATCACTGTTCAATAGACCACTTGTTGAAGGTATTCGGGCAATTGATTGCACTAATGTTTGTTGGTTGCGAGATAGAACACGCCATCTAGCATTACCTTCGTTATAACCAGCATTAACAATTTTAGCTACTGACGCTAAACTGATTGCTGATTGCACACCAACCGTATTTTCCATCTGCCATTGAAAGGTATCTATTAAATCCATTGTCTCGTAAAAAGTACATGAATCAGCAGGGCTTTCAACGATCACTGACATATAATCAACACTGATGGCATAACGGTCAGTAATTAAAAAAGTGTCTTGATTATAACGTGATGTCTCATGCAAAGATGGAGCGCCCGCATGAAGCTCTCCTATTTTCATGTCTTGTGAGTAATAGTATCCAGCAGCATATAAAACAGCGGTTATAACAAGTATAACTGTTGCAATTCGCTTGGTAGCAAACGAAGACATTACATCCCAAACAGTGACTTTGTTCTTATCTGCAATTTCAGGCTCAACTTTAGGGACATGAATAAAAGAAACCAATAAAGGGAGTAAAATTAAATTGGTTAAAATAATCATAGCAACACCCAGAGATGCAGTAATAGCCAATTCACGAATAATACCGATATCAATAGAAAGTAACGTTAAGAAACCGACCGTATCAGACAGCAAGGCGATACCGCCTGGTATCAACAACAAGCGAAAGCTCATTTGTGCGGCTTCTTTGGATGTTGCTCCCTTACTAACCAGTTTGGAGACCGAGTTAATCATTTGTACACCATGGCTGACACCAATGGCAAACACTAAAAACGGCACTAGAATCGACATCGGATCGAGTCCAAACCCTAAGGTAGATAACATACCTAACTGCCAAACAACGGCAACCAGCGAACATGCTATCGGTAAAAGGGTTAGAGAAATAGAACGACAAAACCAAAAAACCATCAGCGTGGTAATAACAATCGCAATGGCAAAGAAAGCAACAACGCCTTTAGCGCCCTCAGCAACATCGCCAACCATCTTACTAAAACCAATAATATGGATGCTGATATTATCTTTTTCGAATTTTCCTCTAATTTGTTGCTCAAGTTGCTCAGCAATAACAAGTGTATCTAAGCGTGCCCCTGTTTGTGGGTCTGTATCCATTAAGGACGCTTTAACCATGGCACAACTGTAATCGTCGGCAACAATACTACCAACGATACCTGCTTTCTCAATATTGGCTTTAACAATAGCTAAACCTTGTGAATCAGGCTGAAAATTTGCCGGGATAACCGGACCACCAGCAAAACCGTCTTCAACAATTTCAACAAAACGGGTGCTCGGTGAATATAATGATTTAACTTGAATACGGTCAACACCAGGAATGAAAAATAACTGATCATGAACACCTTTTAGCGCGCCAAAGAAAGATTCATTAAAAATATCTCCTTCTGTGTCACAAACTGAGATAAGCACGTTATTAGCGCCACCAAAGTTTTCTCGATATTCAAGATAGGTTTTCATGTAGGTATGATTAAGGGGAATGTGCTTTTCAAAAGCCGCATCAAGCTTTATTTGGCTCGCTTGAAAAACAAGAAAAATACTGGCTAGTACGAAAGCAACAAGCACCATGACTCTTTTACGGAACATAGTGGCTTCGATAACATTAATAAGGGATTCTATTTTCATTTAATTTACTTCATCTGCTTCAGTGGAATTGGCGGTAAGCGTATTTATCGATTTACTTTTATTTTAACTTAGTCAGTGCAATGACTTTAAGACCAACTTCAGAAACGATGACTAACTGGTTATTAAACCAAACACCGCTAATTAACGCTTTGCCGTCAGCTTGAATATTTAAAGAGAAGCTAGCGCCATCATCGTCACTTTTTAAAATAACACCATTATTTCCTAAGACAAAAATACTACCGTTATCACCGAGCACTATCGAATTTAATAAGGCTTGGGTATTGGAATTAATATGTTGCCAAGGCGTGCCACTTTTTAAACTGCGAAAAATATTACCGCGCAAACCAACAACTAATAAATTTCCTTGTTGAGTGCGAGCAATATCATTAAATGAACCTTGATATATTTTGTCAAACGGCAACCATTTTTCGGCAAAATCATTGCTTTTAGCAATTAAACCTACTTCACCCACCATATAAAGCGTACGACCGTCTTTAAAGATGCTATTGAAGTGAGCAAGTATACTGCCTTGTTCATCTAAATAAGCCTCTTCATCTTGTTCTTTTAATTCTTCTAAGTAAGCGAGGTCTTCAGGGAATAGAAACTCACCATGAAATTCAAATGTCCAATTTTCACCGCCATCACTGGTGCGGTATTGCTGACCGTATGCGCCTATCGCTATGCCTTCATTTTTATCTTTGAAAATAATATCGAGTAAAGGTTTTTGCTTAACGGGTAAGTATTGTTGTACTTGCCAATTTTCGCCGCCATCACTAGAAAACAATATAGTGGCGTCATGTCCAACAGCCCAACCATGAGTAGCATCAATAAAATATACTGCCGTTAGGGTTGAACGAACGGGAACGTTAGCTTGACGCCATGTAATTGCGTCGTTTGAAAGTAAAATATGACCACGTTCACCTACAGCGACAAGCTGCTTATCGTTGATTTTAAAAATATCAAGCATAAGTGATTTACTGGCTAAAGGTGCTTGCATAGCAGGAAGTTGCTGTGAAAAAGCATTAAGGAAGAATAAAGTGCTAAAAAGGAAAGCCAACAGACGTTGCATAAAGAAGAATTCTCATTCGTTAATAATTAAAGTGTTACTTTTATCATATCATCCATGACATTGTTAAAGTTTCTTATCTTTTAAAGTATAACGGCTGACAGTTGTCAGCCGTTATAAATGTTTAAACCTAGCGGTTATCTGCGCCCTTCACGTCTTAATGCAGAAGAAGTAAATGATATATCATCTAACTCAGCTGAAAAGTCATACATTTTAGCTTCATTATCTAAGCCCATTGCTATGTAGCGACGAGACTGTAAATCATGGAACACTTCAAGTGTAGACCATTGTGTAGGAACTTCGTAATAATTCAAACCATGGGCAACACCAACACGATATAACTCGTCACGGTTATCGTAAATATCGGTTACCGCAATTTGCCAGCTATCTTCATCAATAAAGAAAACACGTTTTTTGTAAGTATGGCGTGTATCTGATTTTAAGTTAGCTTCGACAACCCATACACGATGTTTTTCATAACGAACATGTTCTGGGTTAATGTGGCCTGGCATTAAAATATCCGCATATTTTAATGAGTCGCTGTGTAAACGATAATCATTGTAAGGGATCAATAATTCCTGTTTCCCTTTTAATGTCCAGTTGTAACGGTTTGGTGCGCCGTTAAACATGTCGAAATCATCTGTGGTACGTAATCCATCAGACGCTGTACCTGGCGTGTCATAAGCAACATTTGGTGCACGGCGAACACGACGTTGTCCGGTGTTGTATGTCCAAGCTTGGCGTGGTGTTTGTATTTGGTTCATTGTTTCATGAACTAATAATGCGGTACCCGCTAAACGTGCTGGTTCAGTTACTTTTTGCTTAAACTTAAACAAAATATTTGTTTCTTTAAGTTTATCTGCTGAAGCACCTTTAACCCCATATGGGATCATAAGCTGATCGTCAAAACCTAAATAAGTATAATCACCAGAAGCGGTCGGAGCTGCTTGACCCCCTTCTCGTGTTAAAGATTCACCACGATAACGTAAAATGTGATTCCAAATAGCTTCTAAGCCATCTTTTGGTACCGGAAATGGGATACCAACAGCCGCGTTAACAATACCATTACCGCCTTCAACTAATTCTGTACGTCCGGCATTATCAATACTTGCTTGATAAACATGCTCAGGGTAAGAAGCTGAACGTCTTGATTGGTAAACATTCATTTTATAAGTATCAGGATATGTTTCAAATAACTTGACCTGACCCGGCGTTAACATGGCTTTATATTCACCCACGTTAGCGGCAGTGATCGTGTATTTTACTTTGTCGGTAGAAAATGGGTCTATATGGTGATCACCAACGGTATAGCCAGCAGGAACAGAAGTAATACCACCGTTCCATGCAGGAATAGAACCGTCTTTATTGGCCGCACGTACTGCGCCAATTGGTGTTAGTTCTTTACTTAACTTTGCGACCTCAGTCGATGAAACTTTAGCTAAAGTTGCTGTTGACACAATAGCCAAACTTACTGCAACTGAGGCTAATGTTAATTTTTTTAGTGAATTTTTCATAATATTGCTCATTAACTTAGCCCTTATATAGAATATTTAATGCTGAATGAAATGTAATCGCGGTCTGCTATTTGATTGGTTGTACCTACGCCATCCCAAAAACCGTTATAGTTAATGTCTGCTGACCAGCGACTTTGGTAATTAAAGTTAATACCTAAGGCGACAGACTTACGTTTTTCAACAAATAAGAATAATGGATCTGGTGTGGTACCTTTAACATCATGAGAGAAAACCACACGTGGTGAAATGTTAATACCAGCGATAACGTTATTAAAGTCTAACTTAGCAATTGCACGGTAACCCCAAGCAAATGCGTCTGGGAACGGGTTAGTTTCAACACCGTCCTGAACTGCCATTTCTAAACCTTCTTTACCGGCAATGCCACCGTTACGTGCAGTACCTGGACCATTTAATCGTAATACGTCTTGGTCAGGCATGTCTTGCAGGTTAATACCACCCACTTCAACTAATGTTGTTAACTGGCTGGCGCCAAATGAAGGACCCCAAAGATGCGTTAGCGTTGTTTGTGCTTGTAAAGTATCTGATAGAACAAAACCATCAGCATGTTCGCCGCCCTGGAATATTGGCATTTGAGAAATACCATCAAGCTCAGTGCGACCTTGATCATTCGCTAGTTGCTGTGGCATCGCCGCAAACAATAACTCAACATCATCAATTTGCAACGGTTCATCTTGGCGGTAAGTAATTTCACCGGCAACAGAAGTTGTGCCTAAAACGGTGTTAAAGCTCATTGCATAAACTTTAATGTCTTCTACGTAATCAAGTTCTACACGAGAGAAGGCTTTCAAATTTGTATAATTTTCTTCAGTAATAGCGCCTGAAAGTAACATACCAATATCATGACCAATAGCTTCATTACTAAAATCAGCAGTAACACCAGCAAATATTGGGCGACGGCTATGGTAATTCATGTGGTAAAGACTGATTTCGGTGTCGTTGAATTCAGGTAAAAACCATGATAAACGAAGACCATACTGGCCACCATCTTCAGGTTCATTTTCTGCATCAGCTTGACGAAGTGTAACCTTCGTTGGAAAAGCGCCTAAATAAGCTGCGCCGATACTTTCAGCAGGAACAGCGCCAGCAGCAATAGCACCACTAAGGGTATTTAGACCTTCAATAAGATAATCTAAGTCCATATCAGGGTTACTACCAAAGCCTAACTGAACATTATTAAACTGACCACCGTCACCAGCAAAGTCATTAGTTGAGAAGTAGCTACCCGGTGCTGGTAACACTGTTTTTTCCCAGTTGTACTGGTAGAAGGCTTCAATATTGAAATTCTCAGAAACACCAAGTGAACCCCAAATTGCACCGAAAGGAATAAAGGCTTCTTTCAATTCTGAACCAGGAGCACGAAGACGAGCGATATCAACAGGGTTTAACTCACTAATACCGTGAGAGATTAAAGTACTTTCACCCCAGCTGATCACTTGTTGGCCGACACGAACAGAAAGCGGCATGTCACCTACAACGAAATCACCATAAACGAAAGCATCAAGTAATCTTACGTCATTACATATTTGATCACTTGCTTCACCGTCACGACAAGGATCGTTTCTAACCTCTGATAAAGGATTAGTCCACGCTCGGTCGCCGTCACTCATTTCAAAATCATAGAAATACATGCCACGAACGAACAAACCAAAGTTTTCATAACGAACTTCTAGTTCGTGTGAACCTTTGATTATCTGAGAAAAGCTATCACCGGCGTTATAGTTAAGGTTAGCGTTATCACCATTGGTTGAATAACCGCCTTTTCCATTCCATACCGTTGCAGGATCAGGATTTGGATTTAATGATGGATGATAATTACTAAAATCAAAACCATTATTTAAATTGTTTGACTTACCAACATTATCATTCCAGTTGCGATCTTCTACACGCCAACTTTGACCGTAACTAAACGTTGAATCAAAAGTAACGTCGAAGTTGCCTAATGTAAAATTCTCTGCTTGTGCTTGGCTTACTGTCGCTAAACAAACAAGCGCAGCGGTTATACTGGCAGCTAAAGGTTTTTTATAAAACCGATTGCGAGGGCTATATTTCATTTATTCTCTCCCCAGAGCGTGTAGATTATATTTTATTTTTATCATCGCTACTTACTATTTGAAATAAGTGGTCTAAAACAATAATTGCATCATTTTATCAATGGTGCAAGAGGTAAAAACAATTGATAATACCCTGTGTTTTAATGACTTCTAATCAATAAAAAGCGAATCAGACACTAGCGTTTTAAACAAGCGTTTAAAACAAAAAATTCTTCATATAGATTTTAACAAGTAGTTACTTGTATTAAGTGTTACAGCGAAACAGGCCAATAGCCTTCAAACACATCAAATGGTCCGACCACTGTTTAAAGCTAATACTCTAATCATGCCATTTTTGTCACAGATAAAAATTTATTATTTTCAGTTTCTAGACAAAAAAGCCCCTTAATACCTGTAGATAATAAATATTTTCGCATATGCATTGCCGGAAATTGTACCCGCACTCCTTGAGTTGTAGTAACAACCATCTGCTGAGCTTTACCTTCATAATAAGGGAAAAACTCAGCAGTGGTCATATTTATTGAAAAGAAATATTTCATAAAAGAGTTAGCTCGCTAAGGCCGCATCAAGTTTTTCTTTTAAGTCTTTTGATAAGTTTTTAAGTGTAGTCAACTTCTCTAATTCTGCGCGCATCAATTCCTGTCTAGATAAATCAAAAGATCTAAATTGAATTAAAGGCGTAATGAGCCTTGAAGCCACCTGTGGGTTTATTTCATTCAACAAAGCGATTTGCTCTGCGAGAAACTGATAACCCTGGCCTGACTGACAGTGAAAATAACGCGGATTATTAACGCTGAAGCTACCCACTAATGAACGTGCCCGATTTGGATTCTTTAAGCTAAATAACGGGTGAGTTAATAAGTTACCCAATGAAGTAAAAATATCTTCGCTACATTGTTGAGCCGCAAGACTAAACCACTTATCCATGACTAATGCTGTACTCTGCCATTTTTTTTCAAAATGCTGTAACTGCCCTGCTAAGTCAGCTGAGTTGTTTTCAGCTGAGCAGACTAATGCTGCCAAAGTATCAGTCATGTTATCTGACGATTGATATTGTTCTACTACCTTGCTCTTTTGATGCTCAAGTAAAGAGAGGTAAGACAAACAAACATTTTTTAGTGCGCGTTGGCCAACTTCTTCACCGTCATATTTATAGGCAAAAGATTTATTGGCAGTAAAGGCTTTCTCAAAACTAGCGGTTAAGCCGGTCACTAAAAATAACTTCACTGCGGCAATAGCATTAACTACTTTGATGGGATCAACCTGTGCTATTTCTGCGACAACTTCGTCAAAACTAGGCAGTGATAATTGTTCGGCTTTAAAGGAATTATCGGTATTTGCGTCAAAAATAGCTTGATAAGTCGTTAATAAACTCTGTGGCAGAACAAAGCTACTGTCATCGACTAACGCTTTAATATAATTCAACATCAATTGCTGACCAGCGTCCCAACGACAAAACTCATCATCGGCAAAAGCCATAATGGTTGCCAGCTCTTTATCTGTTTGCTTAATCGTAAGCTTCACCGGCGCTGAAAAATCTGCCAATATCGCTAGCACAGGTTTAACAGCAAGATTGTCAAAGGTCCATGTTTGCTGCTCAGTGGTTAACTCAAGTAACTCACGTCCGATCACCTTATTGTTTTCGATAAGCTCAATAGCAACAGGGATATGTAATGCTTTACCCTCGCTACCGTCTTTTTGATTTGGATTTTTCTGGGTCAAGGTTAATTGATACTGTCCCTTTGAAAAAATCTCATTTACAGATAATGTCGGCGTACCCGACTGATAGTACCAGCCTTTAAATAAATCAAGGTCAACACCCGAGGCATCTGACATCGCATTAATAAAGTCATCACAGGTCACGGCCATACCATCGAAGCGAGCAAAATATAAGTCCATGCCTTTTCTAAACTTAACTTCTCCTAACAAGGTGTTAATCATGCGGATGACTTCAGCACCTTTTTCATAAACGGTTAAGGTGTAAAAATTATTCATCTCTAGTACTTTTTCAGGACGAATAGGATGAGCCATAGGTCCGGCATCTTCAGCGAACTGTTTTGAACGCAGCAATCTCACATTTTTAATACGGTTTACTGCAGCACTGTGCATATCAGCGCTAAACTGCTGATCGCGAAATACTGTTAAACCTTCTTTTAGACTTAACTGGAACCAATCGCGGCAAGTTACCCGATTACCCGTCCAGTTGTGAAAGTATTCATGACCGATCACAGCTTCAATATTAAAGAAATCAGTATCGGTGGCACTCTCATTATCTGCTAAAACAAATTTCGAATTAAAAACATTTAAGCCTTTATTTTCCATCGCTCCCATATTGAAGAAGTCGACGGCTACAATCATGTAGATATCGAGGTCATAAACTAAACCAAAGGTTTCTTCATCCCAAAGCATCGATTTTTTTAGTGATGCCATCGCATGGTGAGCTTTAGGTAAGTTACCTTTATCAACAAATATCTCTATTGCCACATCGCGTTTATCTTGGGTGGTAAATGTATCAACAAGTAAGTCAAAATCACCAGCAACCAGAGCAAATAAATAACAAGGTTTTGGATGAGGGTCATGCCAACAAGTAAAATGTTTCCCTTGCGGTAAATCACCCGCTGCAGTTTTATTGCCATTTGATAACAAATAAGGGTAACGCTTTTTATCAGCAATGACTTTGGTTGAAAAGGTCGACATCACATCAGGACGATCTAGGTAATAGGTTATACGTCTAAAGCCCTCGGCCTCACATTGTGTACAAAAAGCGCCGCCCGACTTAAATAAGCCTTCGAGTGAGGTGTTATTAAGTGGGTCAATTTCAGTCACTATAGTTAGTGTAAATTCATCAGCGCTAATATCTAGGGTTAACTGTGTGTCACTGACCTGATAATAACTTTCAGGCAAGTCTTGATGATCAATTTGCAGTGAAATAAGTTTCAATTGCTCGCCATCAAGCACTAATTGCTTAGCCTCTTTATTTTCACGTTTAATCGCCATAGTGCTGGTTACTATGGTTGCCGTGTCAGCAAGTTCAAAGGTCAGATCGACGGTGGTAATAGAAAAATTTGAAACTTGGTAATCAGATAAATAGCGCGCGGTAAAGTCAGTCATGAGCGTTTCCTTTTTGAAAATATAAAGCCTGTAAAAACAGGCTTTATATTAAGTCGATATGAAGCGTAAATAAAGGATGAATATCCTCTTTTTATCGCAATGTTCTTTGATGTTAGCTCTTTATCGCTTCGTCACTGTTTGTTGCTAACATTTTAATTTTAAAACCGGTGTAACCATAAACGATGGCAAGCACCGGGTTAATTAAATTAAAAAAGCAATAAAAAATATAATCGTATGATGTTAATGCCAACGCGCCAAACATAAAGGCACCACAAGTGTTCCATGGAATTAACGGTGAAGTAATAGTGCCTGAATCTTCTAACGTACGACTTAATAGTGTTGGATGAAAACCTCGGCGTTTAAATTCAGCTTTAAACATACGACCAGGCATAACTATCGCCATATATTGATCTGCTGTTATTAAGTTAGTACCAATACAAGTTGCAACAGTGCTGGCGATTAAGCTTCCCGTTGATTTAGCTGTTGAGAGAATGGCTTTAACAAATTTATTTAGCATACCTAAATGCTCTAACACGGCACCAAAACTTAAGGCACACATTACCAACCAAATCGTGTTTAGCATACTCGACATACCGCCACGACTAAGCAATTCATCAATTTGTTTGTTGCCAGTGTTAACCACTACGCCATCAAAAAATGCTGTCCAAACCACGGTTATATAAGCTTTAACGCCACTAACGCCTTCTGCAGCCATGTTTAAAATAAGCTCTTGCTGAAAAACTAACGCCCAAACAGCGCCAATTAAAGCACCAATCGCCACAGCAGGAAATGCTGGTACTTTTTTAAAGGCTAAATAAAGTAAGATAAAAAGTGGGATAAGATTAAGTATAGAAATATTATAAGTTGCATCTAGTGTGGTCAGCAAGGCGTCAATACTTGCGGTGTCTCCAGTTACATTTGAGGAGTGATCAAAGCCAATAATAAGAAACAGCACCAAGGCTATGCTAATAGAAGGTATGGTGGTCCATAACATATATCGAATATGTTCAAATAATTCACTACCTGCTACTGCAGGAGCAAGGTTAGTCGTTTCAGATAACGGCGATAATTTATCACCAAAATAAGCACCTGAAATAACAGCTCCCGCAGTAACCGCGGTCGACATTTCAAAACCGTTAGCAATGCCAATAAAGGCAACACCAACCGTTGCCGCTGTAGTCCAAGAACTGCCAATACTCATTGCGACAATACCACAAACTAAACAGGCAGCGGCGTAGAACCAACTAGGGTCAATAATTTGTAAGCCATAATAAACCATCGTAGGCACAGTACCAGACAGTAGCCAAGTACCTATTAATGAGCCAACCGCTAACAGTATTAAAATTGCCCCCAAAGAAATAGAAATACCACCGACAATTGACTTCTCAATCGACTGCCACGTATAACCATTCTTGATACCAATCACAATCGCTATACCCATAGCGAGTAATAAAGCAATTTGATTAGGACCATAAGATGAGTTGTCAGCAAAATACCAAACAGCAGTTGTTAACATAACAACTAATGCAAAAATAGGAATTAACGCATCTAGCATGCTTGGTTCTTTGTGGGTGTTGATTACTACGGGTTGATTGTCTTTTTCTGGCTCTGTCATGTGCGATGCTGACCTTAAGTTTTTTATAGTTATAATTTTTAATGTTTATATCGTTTTTATTAACGCGTAATATTATTTTTCATTAGGAAAAATAGTACAAGGCTAATCAAGCTGATATTAATCACAAACCCCTAAAAGTCAGGGTAACGCATATAGGCTAATCTATAGAAGAAATTGAGTTTAGCTTTTTTCTTACATAAAAGCCGCAATTAAGCGGCTTTTATGAGTGGGTAATCATTATTTTTTAGCGACTTTACCCAGCGATATTAAATCAAAAGTTATCTTAGCCGTTTCATCTAAAAATGGATCTAATTCTTCTAACTCATCGGGTAAGTCTTCAAGTGATTTTACTTTTTCTTTACCCATAACAACTAATCGTTCATTAACACGAATAAGTTGCTTCGCTTTTCGTTCTTCACGTTTTGTTTTACGTTCATCTAACTTAAGTGAAATAGTTTTATCATCTTTCTCTTTTTGATAAACCGCAATATCATCAAGTAAATAGTTAAATTCACGATTACCTTTAACACGCTCACTATGCAGTGAAGTGAGGTACGTTAAGTCAGCCGATAAGTTACCTAAAGCTTGATATTTTGCCTTAGGGATTTGATCCCAAGGTAGTGCATTTTTCTCTCGACTTTCTCCCCAGTCTTCTGGGTCAACAGCCGTTGGAAAAGAAATATCGGGTAAAACACCTCTATGCTGAGTACTACCACCATTGATACGGTAAAACTTAGCGATGGTAAATTGAATACTACCTAATGGATTATCATAAAGGTCATAAACTCGCCCTAGTCCACGATGTTGCTGAACAGTACCTTTACCAAAGGTATGTTCGCCTACGATTACCCCACGACCATAATCTTGAATCGCTGCGGCAAAAATTTCAGAAGCAGAAGCACTGTATCTGTCAACCATCACGGTTAATGAGCCATCATAAGAACTGACTCCATCATCATCACTATTAACTTGTACTCGGTTTGCACCATCACGTATCTGGACAACGGGGCCTTTATCAATAAATAAACCCGTTAATAATGTTGCTTCACGTAATGAACCACCGCCATTACCACGTAAATCAATAATAATACCAGCGACTTGTTCGGCTTTAAGTTTATCGAGTTCTTTGTTCACATCGCGCGATAAATTATTATAAAAACTAGGTATAGTGATAATGCCTAATTTTTTAGACTTTTCATCACCTTTAGTTTCAAAATACACTTCAGACTTTGCCGCTCTGTCTTCAAGGACTATTTTATCACGAACAATCGTAACAACTTTAATAACGGCATCATCTTCCGCTTCCGCTGGCAAAATTTGCAAACGAACTTTGGTGCCCTTAGGTCCTTTAATGAGATCTACAACATCATCTAAACGCCAACCGATAACATCTTCAAATTTATCATCGTCTTGCGCAACACCGACGATTCGGTCTTTAGGTTTTACTTCGTTTGATTTGTCTGCCGGTCCACCGGGAACAACGCTATTGATAACCGTATAGTCTTCTTCAGCTCTAAGTACCGCACCAATCCCTTCAAGAGACAGATTCATGTCCATTTGAAATTTTTCAGCATTTCTTGGTGATAAATAAGAGGTGTGAGGTTCAACAACGCGAGCAAAGCTATTCATGACGACTTGAAAAACATCTTCACTTTCACTTTGTTTTAATCTTTTAATCGCATAACGATAGCGTTTGCCTAAAACTTCTTGCACTTTAGGCCATTCTTTACCCGCTAAGGTTAAATTTAGGGCGTCGTACTTAACTTTTAAGCGCCATAACTCATTTAATTCTGCACTATCTTTTGGCCAATCAGCTTCTTCACGGTCGAAGTTATAAACTTCGTTTACAGTAAAATCAAAAGGTTCTTTTTCTAAAAGGCTTAATGCATATTCATAACGCTCGGCACGTCTTTGAAGGTTTAAGTTAAATATGTCATAGGCTATATCTAACTTACCACGAGCGATTATTTGATCAAACTCAAGACGATGCTTTTGAAAGTCTTCTATATCGGTCGCTAAAAAAACATTTCGAGCATAATCAAGTTGTTTTATATAACGGTCAAATATTTTTTCAGAGAGCGCATCATCCATGTCAACTTTCGAGTAATGGGCTCGAGTAAACTGCGCAGTAACGCGTTTACTCGATGCAGCATGCTGGCTTTCAGGAGCCAATATGGGTAGCGATTCTACCTTATCAAGATTTTCGACAGCAAAGATGTTCATTGCTGATAGCGACAAAGAAACGGCAATTGCGATACGACAAATTTTTAGCATGCCCAAAACACTCCAATTTATTCAGTAAATATATTTTTAATTTGTGTCTTAACAACCATTCCTGAATTTAATTGTACACTCACATCTTTACCAGCAACTTCAGTGATAACAGCGTTCATAGGCGAGTTGCCTAATTTAACTTTAACGCTTTTACCAACAACGACTGCGCTGTCTTCAACAGGAACAAGTTTAACTTCTGCTTTAGTATGCGTCGATTTAGTTGATTTTACCGACTTAAACTTAGCTTGTTTTTCTTGCTTTGCTTCTAGGTTGTGAGCAGACGGTTTTGCTTCAGTAGGATTGTCTGACTTATTAAGCTTAGATCCTTTATAAGGCTTTTTGCTTGCTTTGTCGTGTTTGTTTTTGTTACCAAATTTGTCTTGGCTTTCTTTTAGTGTCTTACTGGCATAGTCAGCTTGCTCTTGATCTATCTCAGCAGAGTCATTGCCATCGATATCAACACGAAAGTTACCCAACTTAACCGCTTTCAAATAACGCCAGCTGCTAGTGTAATGTCTTAATGCTTGGCGTAAGCGAGTTTTACTTACAGTGCCATCTTCCGCTAAATTTGCAGACAAATCTTGAAAGATGCCGATTTTAAGCGCTTTAGCTGGACCATCAACCGAGAAACACTTTGGAAATTTATCCGCTAAATAAGCAATAATTTCTTTTGTGCTTAACCGTTTAACTTCAGTTTCTTGCTCTGCTGCTACTGGTGTTTGTTGTGCAACGTCAGTATCAACTGCAACGTCAGTAGTTACTTCAGTTTCAGTATTACTCATTTCTGTTTTGCTCACTTCGTTTACTATTTTAGTGTCCATAAATACAACTTTTTAAAAATTCTTAAATCTAAGAGGTTAAATCTTGAAGGTACTGTTCACGGTTATCCAACAAATGTTGGCACCAGTCATAAATATCTTCACTATCTATGTCAGGTAGTGATTCTTGGCAAATCCAAGTGTCCCAAACCAAAGATAATAATTGCGCTAATATCTCTGGTTCAATATCTTCTTCGGCTAAATCATAAATCAGATGATAAATTTCATTTATTCGTTCGGCAACGAATTCTTCTTGGCCATCCCAGTCACCGACAATACTTTCGCTAACGAGATAATCATGAATAACGATAATTTCTTTCATTAGTTTAACACGCCATGCTTGATGATCATATTTTCAAATAAATTAATTATTGCTTCCAAACCTTGTTGATCAATTTCATCAAAATGATCATAGGCTGTGCTATCTATATCAAGGACAGCAATAATATTGTTACCGACTTTTACCGGAATAACAATTTCTGAATTACTACTTGCATCGCAAGCAATGTGACCATCAAAAGAATGAACATCGGCAATACGCTGTGTGGTGCTTTGGCTAACTGCTGTGCCACAGACCCCTGTGCCAACAGGAATACGAATACAAGCCACTTTACCCTGAAAAGGCCCTAAAACTAGTTCATTATCAATTAAACGATAAAATCCAACCCAGTTTACTTGTGACAAGTGCTCAAAAAGTAAGGCGCTGATATTTGCCATGTTAGCAATAATATCAGGTTCATCGCTGATTAAGGCATCAACTTGTTGGTAAAGTTCTTGATATAAATCATTTTTATTCATAAATACCGGTATTCTTATGTTTATCAAAGATAAGTGATGGTCAAAAAACGCATAACATAACCCGATAACCCGCGAAGTTAAAGCAATTATTACAGATTTTATGCACTTTTAACTTATATTGCTGCAAATTAGCTTAACTGCCGCTTTATTTCTCGGTTTTTATAGCAAAAGTAACATTCACTTGAGCAACAACATTACTTTCTGCTACTCGTGAATTAAAACCGCCGTTACTTCTACCTGTCACACCATAAGTGTTTGGTGTGTGATAAGCAGACTCAGTCAAATTTGAAATTTTACCTAAGGTAACGCCCATTTGCTTGGCAATAGTGATGGCTTTTTGGTGCGCATTTTTTAAGGCATTGATCAGCGCTTGTTGATACAAAGCTTCATCGTTTATTATTGAAGTTTGCAAAGCAGAAATGCGATTAACACCGATTTTTACAACATTATCGAGTAATTGGTCATAGTGCGAAAAATCGGTAAAAGTCACTTTTATGGTACGAGAGACTTCAAAGTAAACTTTTTCTTGCTCAGCCGCTGAGTTATCTGCTAATTGATGACTATTAATAACCGCTTTCGTGTTGCTTTTTTCGAACTCTCCTTGATTAGGCAACTTCTGATGAACGATTATCGCTGGCACATCAGCCGGTATTTCATAGCGGGGAATTAATTCTAATCGAGCGGATTCAATAGCAGACTCAGCAATGCCCATTGATAAATACATCTGGGTCACTAACTGGCTTTTGTGGTCAACCAAGGCTTTGGCTTTGCTGGCAATATTGCCGCGTTGGCTAACCGTCACCGTAAAAGTAAACTTGTCAGGCTTTGCACTAACCGACCCTTTACCAATGACTTCAATACCCTGAGTCGTGTATTGCTCTGCTGTGATTGATAATGAAAATAAACTGATCATAATAACGAGTAGGTATTTCATCTTATCCCGAATAGTGAGTTGTTTGTAAAAAGGTACATTAACTATTTTACTTCTGTTGAATAGATTCAACAAATCGTTTTTGTTGTTCTTTATTTGCTTTATGCCACCAAAACTTTAATTTATTTAAAGCATCGTCTGATTTTTTAATATCGCTACTTTGTTTATTATTTTCAGGCGTTTTAGCCAGCTGTTTTTGATGTTCAGCTATTTTTTTAAAGGCTAAACCCGCTTCAAATTCAGTTAAACTTTGATTAAGCACAAATATAGCGTCTTGTTGAACTGAGTTTTCATTAAAAGACTTTATTTCAATGGTCGGGGATTGGGCAAATTCACGTGCGTTAAAGCTGTCAGATATAACGGGGGTCACCATAATGTACTTCTGGTGGACGGTTTCTTTTAAAGTAAATAAAATAACTTGGGGAGCAGACTTTATCGTTACGTGGTCGTCGTCATCATAATTTTCAAAAAGCTCGCTATATTGCACGATTAAAATATTTTCACCGCGCTTTATATCAACGACAGTATTTCGGCTAAAAAAATCACTACTTGCCTTTTCACCATTAACTTTTATCAATTTATAAACATCAGGCACCACCAATTGTGCAGCGACAACATCGTTGACATTTATAAAACAAAAAAATAAACAAGCTAATAAATTAAAAGACCAAGGTGTCATCAGTAAAACCTACACAAAAAGAATTAACGAAAGCTTAGCTTATCGTTAATTCTTACTATTTGCGATTTAACTTATGATAAATTCTGTTATTAATAAGCGTATTTGAAGTAACTAACGAATAGCCCAGTGCTTGATGTCTTGTTCGGTTAAAAACTGTTCTGCATTTTCGCCCTGCATTTGAGCTAACGTCGCCAATATACCCGCTTGAATGCATTGTGGTGCTGAAACAGTCATTGACCGCGGTGCATGCTCAATTGGCCAACCCGTTTTAGCATTTAGAATATGGCTGTAACGTTGACCGTTTTTCTCTAAAAAGCGCTTTGCATCGCCACTCGTTGCCAGTGCACCTTTAAATAATGAGACGACTATGGTTTTTTTGTCGACAAAACCAGGGTGCTCTACTCCAACTTGCCACGGTTGACCATTTTTTCTTGATGAATTTGTCGCTAAATCGCCACCTAAATTCACCAATACGGGTTGTTGTGTTAATAAATTTATTAAGACTATGGCGCGATCAACCGCATACTCTTTACCAATACCACCGAAATCAATTTCCATATTTATCGGTAAAGTCACTTGGCGATTATCGTATTTTATTTTATGCCAACCCACATTCTCCATAGCCTTTTTAACCGCCAGCGAAGTAGGAATATTGTCAGAGCAATCAAAACACCAGACTTTTCTTAGCACGCCTGAGGTTATATCAAATATCCCATCGCTAAGTTGGTAACAAGTATCGGCAAAGTTTAATAAAGCAAAAGTCTCATCATCAATAGCGATGGGCTTACCCTGACTTTGATTTATCTGGCTACAAAGGCTATCGGAGTTGTAACGGCTATACTTGTCTTCAATGCGCCAAACTTCTGTACTGACTTGTTCACCAAGCTGTTTGGCAAGCGCGGGGTCCGAGGTTTCAATAATCACCTCACACAGACTGGCCATAGCATCAAATTGAATACAGAATCCGTCTGAGCGTTTGGCCAGTTTTATTTCTCTAAGTTTATTCAATTGTCACCTTGATAAAAAGATAAAGCCCCTATTTATGTAATTAAATAAGGGCTTGTATTATTTAGATTATTACTACACTTTAGAACGAATAGCTAACCTGCGCAATTATTGCATCAATGCTTTCATATATATCTATGTTAGCTAAAGCACTAGGCACTTTATGTCCGGCACTTTTTGGGTCTTGGCGATAATATTCAAGTCTAAAAGACAAATCATTACCATCTGCTAACTTCATACCATATTTTAAACCAACCGTATAAGCGGTCATTTCACCAATACGGTAATCGGCACTGGCAAACTCAGGTGTTGCATCATCTTCCATTAAGAAAGGTTGATAAAATTGGGCTGCGCCTTGTTGATAAAAACGTAAATGAGGCTCTAAATAGCTACCGTTACCTAACGGAATATAAAAGCGAGTATCTACCGTATGAGACTTTATATCCCAGTCATCCCACATATACCGATATGACACATCTAAAATAGTTTCATCAAAATGATATTTTGTTTGTGCAAAAACACTTTGTTTGGTCCGTTCATTTGGGCGATTCTCATATAAATAGTCTTGTGCAAGACCTTCGTTATTTAACAAACTTAAGACTTTAAAGGGGTCCGTCAAATAGCCATCAACAACCGAATAGGAATAATTAAACTGTGTGACCATACGTCTATTAATGACTTGGGTAAAACCTACCATAATATCCGAGGTGGTTTTATCATCATCTCTGCCCATTCGAGTAGCATCATGAGCACTTTCGTCTTCGCTGTCATTATAAGCTGACGCCATAGAAGCAAAAGGTTTAGGTAAGCCCCCTTCTGGTGTAAAGGTGTCTTGAAAATGACTTAAACCAAAAGAAATAGTCGAGTTCTTCTTATTAAAGTCATAAGCAATATTGCCATTTACCCCTAAAGACAAGTAATCATATTCTTTTGATAGATGCCCACCGACACTGCCTGTAAAATTAGGTGCTAGTGCTTGCGTCCACTGAGCATTCAGCTGTACACGCGTATCATGAAAAGTGTCATCAAGGGGTGTTTCACCTGCTTTAACTTGATAATCTCCTTTACCAGAGGGTCTTGTAAACGTTTGAACATCGGGCTGAGCAACGGCGCCATTGGCTGAAGCCCCCGTTAATGCATCAACCGTTAACTTCAAATTTAAAATACTATCGTCGCTGTAAGTTTTTTTAGCATTAAAAACAGCTTCTGCTGCTGAAACACGATCAGCCTCACTGTAATATAAAAACGCGGAGTCAAAAGACCAAGTATCTTTATCTGCTGCTACTGATGTTGGGGCAGCACTAACTTGAACACTGCCTAACAAAGCGGTAGTTGCTAAAGTTAACGCAGCCTTGAGGTTCTTTTTATTGATGGTTTTTTTCGATTTACTCTCGTTAATTAATTGCATCCACAACCTCCTCCACCGAAGCTTTTACCGCCGCTTGACGCTTCTTTGCTGAAATAAATATGATCATCAAGTGCCGAATCAATTGGCGAAGATGTTAAGGCCATTTGCTCTTTTGCTAACAGATCACGTTCCCAAGGTTCGACACCTAAACTTGAGCAACCTGATGCCAAAGTTACCGCAGCAAAAACCAGTGAATATTTAAATTTATTGTTCATTGAAAACCTCATTATTCTCTTTATATTATTCGTTAGAGAGCAAGTAACTGTTGAATTTCTTGTTCGTATTGTGAAACTTTGTTGGTAAAAAAACCACTATGTGCGTATTTAATCTCACCTAACTTGTTGATGATCAAACTACTGGGCATCCCCTGAATTTTAAAAAAGCGCGCGAGCTCACCGTTAGGATCATAAATTACCGAAAAGTTTGCTGGGTTCTCTCGTAAAAATTCAGTGGCTAATCTTTGTTCCGTATCGAGGTTAATACTAATAACAGTAAAGCCTTGTGCTTGATGCTCATTCTGCATTTTATTCATCCACGGGAATGATTTACGACAAGGACCGCACCAAGATGACCAAAAATCTACATAAATAACATCACCATGGTGTTGAGCTATTAGGGTATCTAATTGCATTTTAGCTGAACTTTCAGATAGATTATTCGCTTGGGCATGACTCAGTAATGCTAAAGACGTTAGCATCAAAAAGAAAAAAAATTGCAATCTTTTAATAGCCACTCTTGCTGTTAGATAAGGATGTTGTACGTTAAGTATGTTCACTGAAATACCATCAAGAAATATAATTGACGCTATCTTAGTTAAGTTTTCTTAAGGAAAGCTTAAGAAAAATTAAACAAACTTAATAATGACTTTTTAACGGTCGTCGCCAAAAGTTATCACCGCTTTATTTTCCAACCACAAGGGGTATTGGGTCATCACTTTACTGAACATCCGGCTTTGTAAATAGTTATTTAGCCATGCCCTAAGTTTCGGATACGGTGAATGTAAATACCATTGCCGCTCGACTTTTGAAAACTTACGAATAAAAGGCAATAAAGCGATATCGGCCAAACTGTTTTTGTCTGACATAAGAAATTCAGTGAGTTGTAGACGTTGCTCTAAATCGGCTATGTATTTTTCACACGCAGCTCTGTCACTGGCCAGTGAAGTTTCATGATAACGTTTTGCACACTGATATTTATCAAAACATTGTTTAAATTCATCATCAAATGTTGAAATTAACGATAACATTTCCGGTAATAAATCAGGTGTATCACTATGCAGAAGATTATCGGGATCGCTTTTATCTAATGCCCACAGCATAACCTCCAGACTTTCTTCAATAACCCGTGGCTCTCCCGTATCAAGTTCGGTGACTAAAACTGGGACCGTGCCTTTTGGTGATACCGCAATCATTTCATCGGGTTTATCGGTTAATACCAGGTCACGTAATGCAACTGTCTGTTTTGCATAATATATTGCGATTCTTGCGCGCATTGCATAAGGACAGTTTCTTAAGGAATAGAGTACAGGTAACGACGAGTTTGGCTTCATGGGCGTTTATTTATAGAAAATATAAAATAATAAGTTACTTTAACGGTATTCATTAAGGAAATATATCGGTAAAATCGCCACCTTTAAATTTAAGTGAAAATAAGTGACCCCATGGATCAAAAAATAGAGTTATTAGCACCCGGCGGTGATGTCGAAGCAATTAAAGCAGCGATTATTGCTGGAGCCGATGCCGTTTACTGTGGCCTAGATACTTTTAACGCCCGTAATCGTGCGACTAATATCTCCTTTGATCAACTTGTTGGCGTTATTCGTTTAGCTCATCAGTATCAATGTGAAATATTTTTAACCTTGAATGTGGTGATCTTAGAGCGTGAATTTGCTTCACTGGCTAAATTATTAACTAAACTTGCCAACACCACACTTGATGGTGTTATCGTGCAAGATATTGGCATGTTCTATCTGCTTACCCAGCATTTTCCAACCTTAGATATTCACGCATCAACGCAATTAACCACCCATAACGTGGGTCAAATACCTTTTTTGAAAAAACTCGGTGCATCACGAGTGAATTTATCAAGAGAGCTAGATTTACGTGAAATTACCGCAATGGCAGCAGCAGGCAAAGCACACGATACCTTAACAGAAGTTTTTGTGCATGGTTCACTCTGTGTGGCTTTCTCTGGTCTTTGTTATTCAACCTCAGCAAGTGTTGGCAATTCAGGAAATCGTGGTCGTTGTAGCCAAGCTTGTCGTGAAGAATATGAACCAACAGCAACCGGTAATAAATTCCCGTTAAATATAAAAGATAACTCGGCCTTTTTTGATTTACCTGCGCTTATCGAAGCGGGTGTGCATTCCTTTAAAATTGAAGGACGTATAAAAGGTGCAAGCTACGTTCATACTGTTGTTGATAGCTTTCGCAAACAAATTGATGGTTTCCTTAAAACGGGTGAATTACTCGAAGATGGTGAACGCCTTTATAAAGTTTTTAACCGCGACTTCTCCAACGCCTTTTTACGTGGTGATTTAAATCAGTCAATGTTTATTGAAAACCCACGGGATAACTCTAAATACCACGCTGTCGATAAAAGTAATGCAATATCAGTTGTACAAATTCAAGAAGTTGAACAAAAACTTAATGATGAAAAACAGCTGATCAATGCCTCTGTTGACGATAAAATAAAACATTTAACCATTGGAAAAATACCGCTAACACTGGCTATTTCCGGTACATTAGATAAACCACTTACCTTGACCGTAACGACAAAAGAACTTTCTCAACAGCAAGCTTTTGTTGATGCTAAAGACAGCGAGAAAGGGCTTGAGGTTAAAAGTTACGCGCTTAAGTCACAAAGCAACTTAGTAAAAAGTGGCAAACTGAGTATTGACAGAGAAACCCTTGAAAAGCGTTTTAAAAGCTTTAACAATGCCCATTTCGATTTGATTGAAATAATAACCGATGACTTAGAAGATGGCTTAAGCATTCCTTTTAAAGAATTAACGGTATTAAAAAATGAAGCCGCCTTTTTGTTGAATAACTCTAAAGCTGTGTTACCTGAGGTTCAATTACCTAAGTTAGCCAATCACCCTAAACATACCCCGACTGGTGATGCAAAAGCCGAGCTATCAATTCTTATTTGTGATGAAAGTGATGTTGAATTAGCAAAATTAACTTCGGCAGATATTTACTTTAAATTACCCGATGCATATAAACGCGGTTGTACTAAGTATGTCGGTTTTCTTAAAGAAAACCCTCGCTTGATCCCTTGGTTTCCTTCAGTATTAATTGGCAAAGATTACGACGTTGCGGTCAATATTTTACAACAAGTAAAACCACAACTGATTGTAACCAATAACACGGGTATCGCTTATGAAGCGAACCGTTTGGGGATTCAGTGGATAGCAGGGCCTTTCTTAAATACGACTAACTCTTACGCTTTACTTGCAATGCAAGAAGGTTTTGATTGTAAAGGTGCGTTTATTTCTAACGAAATAAACCGTCAACAAATTAGAAATATTGCTCGTCCGGAAAACTTCAAACTTTTCTACAGTATTTACCACCCTATTTTATTGATGGCCAGCCGACAATGTTTCTTCCAACAAAGTGTTGGCTGTGAAAAGCCACGCATTGATAACGGCTGTATGCTGTCGTGTGATAAATCTACCAGTATCACTAACTTGAAAGGTGTTTCGTTTGCTATCGATAAACAAAAAGCCGGCTATCCAAGTATTTATAATCAAGACCAGTTTTTAAATACTGAAATTATTGAAGACCTAAGTGATTTATTTGATGGCTTTATGATTGATCTGACTAACATTGGCTCAGGTGATAAAGAAACACCAGACAAAGCGTTATTAATTAGTCAATTTGAAGCATTACTTAACGGTAATATTAACGTACCTGAGACACTTAATATCATGGTACCTGAATCAACGAACAGCCAATATCATAACGGCTTATAAGATAATCGCGAGCAAATAATACCAAAACGATGCTTATAAAATAACTGCATGTTTATCACCAGACTAAGTCAGTAAACATGCAGGTTTTATCATTAAATAAGTTTAGTTGTTGGTATAACAGACTTTTGTTTTTGCGACATAATCATGCAAACAACGCTTTTCTTTACCAAAGATAAAGAGTGGATTAACCAGGCCTGAAATAATTTGACCACCAAAAGGAACAAGAGAAAGTAGTTGCATCGGTATCATCCGCTTAACGTAAATTGTCGTTAAACTTGCCTTACTGTCATCTAAATTTTCAATTCGAATAGACATGAAATTCTTGCCTATGGTTTGTCCATAATGGTAAAGCAGGTAACCATGTAAGACAAGGCCAGCAATAAGTCCATAAGCGAGTAACATCACTGTTAAAGAAAAAGTGGGTTCCGCTAATTTATCAAAACCGACAGTGATAAAAATAGGTACAGCAGCAAATATACCAATAAGACCATCAATTAATGCCGCATAAAAACGGTCTAAACGTGTTGCTTTTTCACCCACTCTTTTCACATTTTGTTCTATCGCCGGTTCAGCGACAGTTTGCTCGACTGTTACAGCTACAGGTGCGGGTTCAACAACTGTTTTCTCAACTATTAACTTATTAATTTCTGCAGCTCGTTCTGGGTATTGCTCACTGTCGATTTGTTCTGCTGCTGAGTATAATTCTTCTAAGGTATATGACGTAAAATCGATTATTGGATCCATGTAGACTATGCTTCCTTTTTAAAAAGGTGAATTGGCTTGTGTTAAGAACTCACGTTCTTCTTGACTAGACTTCCTGTTAAGGATTTTATTGCGATGCGGATAACGGCCAAATTTTTCAATGATTATTTTATGTTTATTTTCAAAATCGATACTTGAAGCAACGCCATTATCGACAAAGAGCTTAACAGCGATATCATGTATCATTAATGACTCACTATGCATAAACGGCATATACAAAAAATTTCTTTCTAAATGATTTAACTCTTGATCAGCGCCAACGGCTATCGCTTCTTGAGCAAGCGCTAAAGCTAAAGGGTCACAGGCAAAAGCACCTGGCGTATCACGATACATATTTCTAGAGAACTGATCTAGAATAATAATTTCAGCAAGTCGCCCTTTAGCTGTAAGTCGCCATTTGAATAACTCACCACTATTTGCCGCCAGATGCACAGCCGAAAACTTGCTAATAATACACTGATCAAACGCGAGGTCTTTTAGCCACCACTGTGATTGATCAATTTCTTTAAACCAAAAATTTAAAACGTCATCTGCATTCATTTACCCAACCTCCATCGCTGTAATCAATCTATCGGCTAAGCACTTTTATTTATACGTCACTTTGCCACCAATCATTTTAAAGGCTGGCATACCCCGAATTAACGTCTCCCGAGCAAAGACACTGGCACAGCTTGGGCACACACAGGGTGTCATGGTAAAATTTTTAACTATCCGAGCTTTAAAACATTTAACTAATGCCCCTTTACCGCCTTTTTTGTATTTATACAGAGGTGCTCGACACTTACTGCAATAAATATCAACAGACTTTTCAGGGGCTTTTTTATTGGGCTTAGCCATCAATAACAGTTACTAAACTATTATTTATTTTCTTTAAGTTTAGCTTTAGCCGCTTCAACTTTAGCAAAATCTAAACCTAGCTCTTCTACCGCTTCTTTAATTAGTTCTGGGCTAGACATGACCATCATCATAATTGATTGCAACTTCTCCGGTGGTAAACCCAATGACTGAATATTCATCATCGCCATCATTGGGTTTTCGGTGAGTACTTGAAAAAGTTCTTTAATTTTTTCTTCACTTACATTTAATTCTTTTAGTGCCTGAATAATAGGATTCATTACCTTTCCTTAAAACATAAAACTTAGCTAAACAGCATTGTCGCTATTTCAACTGACATTTACCAATCTAATTTTCTCATTCATTGGCACTATTTTCAGTAAATGTTATTTACCTAGTGACTAGATGATTAAAAAATAGCAAGAATTGATAACAATATTTAAATGGCTCACTCTTGGAGTGAGTGAACGGGAATTTTTCTTTGTTTATCAAGTTTAATTAAGTAAGCATTTCTGCCAATACCCATAAATTCTTCGTCCGTATAAACAACGGTATTATCATCAAAAAAAGTCACTGACTCTTTTTGGGTAATAGTCCCTAGATTAATTTCATAAGCATCGCCTGAAAAAAAGTCATCCCCTTGCCAATTTTCAAATAGCCACAACCTTTGTGAGTCTAATAACACCAGTTTCTTTTTATTGGGGCTTAACGCCGCAGAAGTTATCCAACAGAGTTTTTCATGATGCGTACAAGTCGTGAAAGAGCTGAGCTTTGTCGCCTGATGATTAGCCGCATAAGCCCCTATTCGGTACAAATTAGTTTCGCCGTCAAATGGCACGGATCTGTTCTTTGTAAACAAGTACAATTTCTTTTTGTAAAAAACAAAAGCTTCTAAATCATATTTTTTCTGATGTTCTTTTGGCGGATAACTATTTTGCTCTGGATACATAAATTTAATTATCTCAGCGCTAGTGCTATCGCCCTTAATATCAATGGGATTTTCTATTTTATAGATGGTTAGCCATTTTCGCTTATTGTCGTTATTACCAAAATCACCTAAAAAGAAATGGCCAAAATCGTCTTGGGTCATATCTTCCCAATCAATATTTTTAGCATTAGTGATCAACACCGTTTTACTTATTTTACCATCGGCTTCAACCCGGTATAAATTCGGCTTATCACCACCATCATTTATTGCCCAAAGTTTACCTTTTTTATCAAATTCAATACCCGAAACTTCCGTGAGCCTCTCATCCATTGAAACCAGTTTATTGTTATAATGATGTTTAATTGATGAACCCAGCGCAATAAAAATAAACAATGATAAAAATGTAGTTAACCAACGTAGGTTTTTCTTGAGCATAGGGTTTTTAATTTTCCGAAAATACTAATCAAGGAATTAAAATAAAGACTTATTTTAATTCAATAGAAAATGGATAAAGTTTAAGGAGATCACTTTGAATGTTCAAGATCAGCTGCCAGTCGAATTTTTCGACGCTATTATAAACTGTTTTAGCGCTTTTAGGAAAAGACAGTTTGTCGCGACTGCAGGTCATTATTTTTCAATTTAAATACTTAGTCACATCTGAATCTGTTGTTCGCAGGTTAATCAACATATTCAGACAATAAAATATCTTTAGGAATACTCTCAGCTTTTATTCGCGTTGAATGCAGCATTTGCATTTTCCATTGCCCCGCCACTTTCACCATGACGGCACTTTCTAACCAAGCTACAGTACTTTCTTCCTTGCCATTATTGAAAGTTGCTTTATTCCAATAACTCACCCATGCAACATCACTATAAACCCTTGTTTTAATGACACTAAAATAGTTTCTTCTCTTATACTCTGAGGGTTTAACAACGTTAATCAGGTCGGTTAAGCTCCAATCTTCGCCGGCTTCTAACAACTGAAAATCGTCAGTGACCACGGCTTTCATTTTAAGATGGTCTGCTGCTGACATCGCAGAAAATAGTGCTTCAACCGGTCTAAAAACGGCTTCATTGGCCAATGAATTAACGCTTACTGATAAAGTAAGAATAAGAATAAGTAAATTTTTATTGTTCATGGTTTTCCCTAGTAATCAGTTATTTTATAATTATGCCTAGCTAAATTGATAGACACTTTGTTAATAAACTTTATAGCAAAAACCTAAACTCTGATTATCTTTGAGTAATAGTTTTTAATAAAAATTAACCGTTACGTACCAAGATAAGTTTTTATTACCATTACCTTGCACGTTCGATTGCTAAATATTGTCGTTGAGATACGCAATAAAGGCGTGCTCTTCGAGTGGGCGACTAAAAAATATCCTTGAATATAATCGCATTGATGCTTAGTTAGTAATTGGCACTGAGCAAGATCTTCACCCCCTTCGGCAACCACTTTTAAACCTAAACTTTTTGCCATCGACAAGATAGCGCAAGCCAAAGCTTCATCTTCAGCATTAAAGGTAATATCTTTAATAAAAGCGCGGTCTATTTTTAATATGCTAATAGGAAACCGCTTTAAGTAGCTAAGTGACGAATAACCGGTACCAAAGTCATCAATCGACAGTTCTATACCCATAGCTCTTATAGCTGATAACTGAATTAGGGTTTGATCATCTTGTTGAATTAATAAACTTTCAGTCATTTCAAGGATCAGTGAATCTGGAGCAAGTTGTGTTTTTGCTAAGATAGTTTCAAGTTTACTGATAAAATCCTGACGTTGGAACTGCACACTCGAGATATTAACTGATATCTTTGGCGCAAGGTCAAATTGGCTTTGCCAGCATTTAGCTTGTTTACAAGCTTCTTCTAAGACCCAATCTCCAATTTCAGTAATAAAACCAATATCTTCTGCCAATGCAATAAAGTCAGCCGGTGGAACCAAGCCTTTTATCGGGTGTAGCCATCTAACTAAGGCCTCAGCAGAAACAACTTTATTACTACTAACTTGATGGATAGGTTGATAATGTAAAATCAACTCCTTGTTAACAATAACCTTGCGTAGTTCAACTTCTAGATGCCTTCGTTGTTGGGCTTTAATATCCATTTCTTTGGTAAAAAATTGCACATTATTTTTACCCTTTTCTTTGGCTTTATACATAGCGCTATCGGCTTTACTCAATAGCTCTTCATAGGTACTGCCATCATCTGGAAATATTGATATACCTATGCTTGCGGTAACATAAGCTTCTATTTCTATTAAATGAAATGGCTTAGCTATTTTATCAAGTATCTGGCTGGCAATTTTTTCAAAACTAAAGACATCATTGTCGCCCGACAAAATTATTGCAAATTCATCACCACTCAAACGACTGACCGTATCGGCCTTTCTTACCGACTCTTTGATACGCTCTGTGGTTAATTTTAACAGCATATCTCCCTTAGCGTGGCCAAAGGTATCATTAACATTCTTAAAGCCATCTAAATCAATAAAAAATATAGCAACTCTATTATTGTCCCGTTGGGCAAGTTCCAAAGTATGCTCAAATCTGTCGACAAACAGATTTCTATTGGCGAGTCCGGTCAATGAATCGTAATTAGCTTGGCGATAAATTTTATCTTCGGCCTTTTTACGTTTAGTAATATCACTAAATAATGAAACATAAGACTCTAATTGCCCAAACTCATCTCTCAAAGCAGTAACAGATAACCATTCATAAAACACCTCACCATTTTTACGTCGATTGCAGATTTCACCTTGCCACTGCCCCAAGCTTTCCAAATCTGCCGCCATGCGCTGATAAAATTCTGTGTCATGATGCCCAGAGCTTAATAATGTGGGATTTTTACCTAAGACTTCTTTTTCCTCATAGCCAGTAATTAATATAAACGCTTGATTAACCGCAACAATATTATTATCAATATCGGTAACCATTACAGCCTCTGTTGCGGTTTTAAATACCGTTGAAGCGAGTCTCAACTGTTTTTCATCTTGCTTAATTTGGGTAATATCTTCTTTAATCCCTACATAACTGGTGATTCTATTTTTAGCATCTTTGAGGGGATATACATTGGCTTTCTCCCAAAAATTATCACCATTTTTTCGCTGATTATAAAACTCCCCGACCCAGTGTTTACCTGATGTTATTGTTGCCCATAAATTCTCATAGAGCGGAGATTGATGAAAACCAGATTTAAGAATATTTGTTTTTTGACCGATCACTTCTGTTGCTTGAAACCCAGAACTTTTAACAAATTCTTTATTAACATAAGTGATAATACCATTAAGGTCTGTGGTTTGAATTGAGACTGGGCTTTGCTCTACAATTTGAGCAATTAATGAACGCTGAGCTTCAGCTTCATTTTTTCGTTTTAACATAAAAAGTAAAAACAGACTCAAGGTCGATAATAACAAGAGACCTATCACTAATAGTTGTATTAAGTTTTTTTTAGTTTTATCGATTTCATTAACTTGCTTGTCGACCAAGTTCTCTAAATTACTTTGATAATGCCAAAGCGCTTGCTGATATTCCCTTTCTGGTGTCACATCTTGGATAATAGAAAAGAGCACAGCTTTATTATTATAAGTTATCGGAATAGAATGTGACGACACGGTTTTGATGTCACCATTACTGGTTTTATGTCTAAAAATAAAATAATTTCTATCTTCTGATTTAGCTAAGGCTCTTTCTGAAGCGACTTGCTCTGCACTCAACAGGTTAATATCTTGAATAGTTAGTGACTCAAGTTTTTTTTCTGCGAACCCATAGAAGTGTTGAGCGGCTGAATTAGCCTGAAGAATATTACCAGTTTTAGGTTCAATGATTAACATAACTGCGCTATGTCTTTCAAAAATAGCGCTAAAATCACTCTTTGAAAAAGTATCATTTGAAAATAATAACAGCATAACAAAAGCGCAAAGATACCGATATTTTTTGAACGAAACCTTGATCGCCTTTAGCAGGCAGAAGCGCTTAACATTGAACATATGATCCTATTATACTTAAAAAGAAGGTTAAATTTTATTCAAGTAAAAACTGCATTAAGATAGTTCGTTAAATTAACTTAATTCCATTTAATACTAAGATAGTAACATAGGGTGAGATTAATAACAGGAAGTCAAAAAGAGTATAGAAGATTAGAAGTTACACTTTATAATTTAGCGATTATTGACTGTCAATAAAAGTGCATTAGCACTTATTCTATTGGGCTAAATATTGCTAAAACACCATAAAAAAAACACCAAGCCAATAAATGACTGATGTTTTTATTTGCTAAGTAAGACATTAGCTCATTAGGCTGAATATACATTCAGCCGCTTAGTTTAATCACTGTTATTCTGTGTCGCTATAACCGGCCCAAATATCAGCGTTTATGGTATTCACCGCCCCTTTCTTTTTACGCTTTTTCTTTCCTGTGCCTTCAGGCTTTGCCATGGGTTTTTCTGCGGCAGTAATTGAATCATTACTGACTTCATCGGCTTCAAAACCTTTGACTTGCTCACGTTCAAGACGAATTTTATTTTTCTTTTCGATGATACTAAAGTGATGAAAGTCTTCATGGTCAATCAATGATAAAGCTAAACCTACTTCACCAGCACGGCCACTTCGACCAATACGATGCATGTAGTCTGACGGACTTCTCGGTAAGTTGAAATTAATAACCACCGGCAGTTTTTCAATGTCTAGTCCGCGAGCGGCTATATCTGTGGCAATGAGCACGTCAATCTCGCCAGCTTTAAAACCATCAAGCACCCTACTTCGTTCGCCTTGACCTTTATCACCATGAAACACTGCCGCGGTAATACCACGTTTAGCAAGTTTTTCAGCTAAATGCTCACAGTGGTGTTTAGCATTAACAAAGATGAGCGCTTGTCGCCATTCATTTTCTGCAATTAAATGTGCTAACACTGCGGTTTTTTCGCCTTTATTAACGCTAAAGACACGCTGGACTAGCGTACTTGCATCAGCACTTTGAACTTGTATCTCGATCGGGTTGTTAAGTAATTCTTGGGTTAACGTTTTTACTTGTTCAGGAAAGGTTGCTGAAAATAATAATATTTGTTTTTTCTTAGGTAATAAAGCTAACAGCGCAGATAACTCTTCGGTAAAACCTAAGCTTAACATCCTATCGGCTTCATCAAGGACTAAGGTCTTAACCAAATCAAGCTTAATGGCATTACTTGAAATTAAATCGAGTAATCGACCCGGGGTTGCCACCAGAATATCGGCGCCACCTCGTAATGCCAACATTTGTGTATTCACAGATACACCACCAAAAACAGCAACCGTTTTTATCGCACCATTGAAATGCACGGCATAAGATTTAATGCTCTCTGCTACTTGTTTAGCAAGTTCACGCGTAGGTACTAAAATAAGCCCAGTAACATAATTCCCCTTGTTACTCTTGTTACTCTTGCTATTTGAGGCTGTATCAGCAGACAGTTGTAAAAAAATGTGCTGCAAAAGTGGTAATGCAAAGGTGGCTGTTTTACCTGAACCGGTATTTGCCCCTGCAATTAAGTCACGTCCTGCTAAAACACTTGGAATAGCTTGTGCCTGAATAGGCGTCGGCTGCAAATATTTGAGCTCAGTTAATCGAGCTAATAGGGGGGGAATAAGACCAAGTTCTGTAAACTGGGCTGGGGTTGAAATAGAGGTCATTAAGATAAAGGGCTCAAGGCTAAAATAAGTAAGTATATTTTAGCCTATTTTTGCCCCAGTAAGTTAATAAAATTGACTAACCCTAGCAGAAAGCCCTTAACGTGAATTAAATTCAGGTTAAGGGAACACCCTGACAAGATAGTTAAATTTTACTAATAACTCTTTACTTCTTTATTTAGATATTTCGGCGTTAAGAAAATCTTCTTGGTGAGGCTGACCCGTTGTATTAGTTAAATTAGCATTAGACTCACTGTTGTAAAGTAACCAATCTCTTGCTGCGCCAAAAGCGCTGCCATCAGGGTTTAGTGATATAGACTCCAAGTAAAGCGCTAAAACACCCGCAACATGTGGAGCGGCCATTGATGTGCCGCTCATCGTTGTTGTGCCACCGCCACTTTTAGTCGATAAAATATTAGCTCCAGGGGCTGCAATAGCTACTGGCGCAGATTGATGACTAGTCCAGCTAGCTGAGCCATTACCCCAGTTAGAAAAGCCAGCCCAATCATCATTTATATCGGTTGCACTAACGGTTATCACCGCATCGTCATAAGCTGCTGGCGTTGAACCATAAGCATCTGCGCTGTCATTTCCTGCCGCCACAGCAAAAATAACCCCTTGATTTTTCGCATTACAGATAGCGCGATGAAAGTTATCATTACCAATAAAACCGTCATTGGTACAGGTACCTGTTTTAGAGCCATCACCGCCCAAGCTCATGTTAGCAACAACCGCTACGCCTAAAGATTCAGCCTGCTGTGTTACCCAATCAATACCAGCAATAACCCCAGAATTAGAGCCACTGCCAGCAGCATTTAATACTTTAACGGCATGTAAAGTAACGGCTGGTGCTACGCCAATAACATCAAGGTTATTATCTAATGCACCAATGGTGCCCGCAACATGGGTGCCATGGCCTTGATCATCATCCCAGTTATTTGAACAATCTAAACCAAGACACATTTCAACACTATAACCATTAGCGACATTACTAGCTAAATCTGGGTGATCAGAATCTATACCCGTATCAATAACATAAACATGAACCCCCTGACCGGTGTTTTCATCAGTATTTGCCCCTATGCGACTAATTCCCCAAGGAGTTTCTTGCTGGCTAGTCTGGCAACCAAATAAGAAACTGCATGCTGCCACTTGATTGGAAGTACTTTTTGTTGCGTGAACTCTGCCATCTTTTGAAACACTCAAAACACGTTGATCTTGACTTAGCTGGGCAAGTACTTTTGACGGAACCGTCGCAGAAAAACCAGTAAAAACATGGCTGTAAGTATATTTACTTGCTATAGCGTAATCGTCGATAAAGTCTGCAACACTGGCGATTTGATTAGCATCTAGGCTAACGATAATATTGCTAAGTGCGTTGTCTTCTGCAGCAATAGCTGGCAGTGCAATACAAGATGAAATCATTAAGCTTATTAATTTCTTTTTCATTTTTGGCTCCACATAGTATTAAGTTTCTCAAGTTACTCTAGGATAGAGCACTTAATTATTGTTTTTGGTACACATCTAAAAGTAAACGTGTTGTTACCAATGTAGAGTCTTGATACTGGTATGACCATCAGGGGAAACCCCTACTTTAATAATATTAACCCCTCACTGGAGGCATTGTCTTGTTAACAAACAAGTTAATATCGAAAAAAACCGAGCAAATAAACACGGCTGTTAAAACGCCGCTAATAGTAAATGTTTAAGATTTAGCTGAGGAGCGTAAAAAGGTAGGATTTAATTATGATTTCAGTATTATTGATGTGTGTATTGAGTTTCAAGTAAACAGAAACAGCTAGATATGTTAAATAATAAATATGGCTAAACGGTATTTTATGCAGAGTATCGATTAAATTGCGCAAAAGCGTGTGAATCATTATTTTTTAAGTAATAATACGCCATCAAACTTCCATAATTTTCCTGCATCAATATAACATCGATTATCATCATATTGACGTTACTATTGGGTTAAAAATAACTAGAGATACCATGAAAATACTGACCACTTTAATCACATCATTAACGTTAATACTAAGCACCTTAGTAAGTGTCAACGCTATCGCCACAACCTTTACTTTTACCGCGATCCCTGATGAAGACGAATCTCAATTAAGAACTCGTTTCGAAAAAGTAGCCTTGTATTTAGAAAAGGAACTTGGCGTCAAGGTTAAATACGTACCGGTAAAGTCATACTCTGCCGCCGTAACAGCCTTTAGAAACAACCAAGTTCAACTCGCTTGGTTCGGTGGTTTATCTGGCGTACAAGCCCGACTTTTAGTGCCTGGATCACAAGCGATTGCTCAAGGCTATGAAGATCAGTTTTTTAAGAGCTATTTTATCGCTCACCACAGTACGGGGTTAAAGATGAACGACAATTTCCCTGATATAAATGATAAAACCTTCACCTTCGGCTCAAAAGGTTCAACATCAGGTCGATTAATGCCACAATATTTTATTGAGCAACATTTAGCTAAAAAGCCACAACAAGCGTTTAAACGCGTAGGGTTTTCTGGTGACCATAGCCGTACTATTGCTCAAGTTCAAGCGGGCGCTTACCAAGTTGGTGCTGTTAATTATAAAGTATGGGAAAGTGCAGTTAGCGCAGGAAAAATAGACACCAATAAAGTCAGTGTTATTTGGGAAACCCCCACCTACCCTGATTACCAATGGACGATACGCGCCAATGTTGATGCTGAATTTGGCAAAGGCTTTACGAATAAAGTACAGGCGGCACTTCTTAATATGAATAACCCGGAGCTACTTAGTAGCTTTCCACGTTCTTCTTTTGTCAATGCTAAAAATAAAGATTTTGAGCCAATATTAACGGTAGCTAAAAAGATAGGACTTATCGATTAATGATAACCCTCGACAACCTAAACCTTTATCATCATAAAACAGCCAGCAATAATACAGGTAAGCGCAAAGGGGCTACTCAAGTCATCTTTGATCTAAGCCTGACGATAAATAAAGGTGAAAAAGTTGCGATTATTGGTCCCTCTGGTGCAGGAAAAACCTCACTACTGCATCATTTATATCAGTGTTTACAAACCAGCGCAGCGCTTTGTTCTCAGCGCCAAGGCTTAGTCGATAACTTAAGCATCTTCCACAATATATTTATGGGTGCTTTAGCTCGCCACCATTGGTTATTTAATCTTATTAACTTAATGAGACCTTTTAAACAAGACTTACACGATATTGGCCTACTTTGTCAGCAGTTAGAACTAGATGAGCCCTTAGCCAAGTCAGTAGATAAACTTTCAGGTGGGCAAAGACAACGAGTCGCATTAGCAAGAGCTTTATATCAGCAGCAAGATATATTTCTTGGCGATGAACCTTTTTCAGCACTTGACCCATTAATGGCGTCAAGATTACTTGAAATAATATTAGCTCGCCACAAAACTGTCATTATGGTTGTACACGACCGTACCTTGGCAATGAACGCTTTCGATCGTGTTATCGCCTTAGATAAAGGTCGGTTGGTTCTCGACAGCAAAAAACAGTCCATTAACCAACAGCAGATCAGCAAACTTTATCAAACTGACGCAGTCGCGTAGGTTTATTTTATGGCGTTGCGACAAAATACAGTTTACCCATTAGGATATTGGCAAAAAGTCACCTTATCAATAGGGTTTATCGCCTTAGTTATTATTCCTTTTGCTGATATAGAAATTGTTACTTTCGACCCTTTACTTGAGTTATCGCTTATGGCTCAAGGTTTTATTCACGCTGACTTTTTCGCCACTGAATACCTGTTTCAAGCGATAATTCAAACCCTTAACTTTGCCATTATTGGTGTATCTTTAGGACTGCTGCTCGGCGCTCCTCTCGCACTCATCTACCCACACCCTTTAGTATCTGGCTGCTGCGCTTTTTTACGCGCAATTCATGAGATTTTTTGGGCGCTGTTATTTTTACAAGTTTTTGGTCTTTCTCCAATAACAGGCATTTTAGCGATCACTATTCCCTTTGCCGCCACTTTTGCTCGGGTATTTCACGATATAATCAATCAATCGTCAGACAATCCATTAGAGAGTATTGACAGCAGAGCAGATATTATTAGCCGCTATACCTATGGCAAAATAGCTCAAGTTTTACCGCAACTTATCACCTACACACGCTACCGTTTTGAATGTGCGCTGCGCAGTAGCGCTGTACTAGGATTTATTGGTATGCCTACGCTAGGCTATTATTTAGAAAGCGCTTTTAAACAAGGAAACTATAGCGAAGGCGCTGCATTACTGATGATATTTATTGCGCTTATTGGCACGATTCGTTATTGGTGCCCTCCTAAGTTATTAGGGGTTTACCTTATTATTGCTTGTATAACATTGGTAGAAATTCCTACGCTAGATAGCAGTTTACTGATACGCTTTATTAGCCAAGATATTATTCCTCCTGCGTTAGTAAATACCTTAAGTTTTGCCGACGTGCAATGGTCATTACTTTATACTTGGTTTAGCGATATTGTTACGCTACAGGCTTTCCCTGGGGCGATATCGACCCTAACTTTAGCCTTATTAGCATTAGCGGCTAGCCACTTTGTTAGCTTAAATGCCCATGCCATTGCAAGTAAGCATTTATGGCCTGCCCCGCTTGCGTATTTTGGTCAGTTCATTTTACTTATTGGTCGTTCAGTACCTGAATACATATTAGCGTTTATTTTTTTAATATTACTTGGCCCGTCGATGTTACCTGCTATTCTTGCCCTAGCCATACATAATGGTAGTGTTATCGCCTACTTAACGGTTCGACAAAGTAACGCCATAGCGCCCCCCTTGATGCAGATAAGCACGTTAAATAAGTTTAACTACTACATAATGCCAAGCATTTATCCCAATATGATGGCTTTATTGTTTTATCGATTCGAGATTATCGTCCGTGAAACTGCCGTGTTTGGTATTTTAGGTATTATGACATTAGGTTTTTATATCGACAGTAATTTCAGTGAAATACGCTACAGTAGTGCATTAATTCTTATCATCTGTACCGCTTTACTTAATGTCGCCATCGATCATATTTCAATGCGGCTACTTAACTCCCACAAACAATCGTTAACGACATAAGTTAAAACCAACACTTATCGATTTTGCCATTTTATTACAAATAATTAGCTATTCAATAGTTCTTAAGAAAAATGATACCTGTGTTTAAATTGAACCTTGGTGCTTAAGATGAGCTTCCATTAAAAATATTACCCTTTAATTACAAGTATTAAGACAAATTGAAGGTTTTAATTCTCAGTGATACTATTGAGATGATATAATAAATGATTAACGATTAGCAGTAAGTCCTGAAAGTGCTGTTGAATTAATGTATATTTATCATCCTCTTGATATTTTTATTCTATTGAGAAGTGATATCAAACTAATTTATCCATTCACAACCTATTTGAATTCTTAATAATTAAAAACTTATGGCTACAAACACTTTTACACCTGAATTACTTGAAAAACACTTTGCCAAAAATGAATGGAAAAAAGGAACACGTATTTTTCAGGCGAATGGCATTAAAACCTGCGCCCTTGATGGTGAAATAATTCGTGGTGTCGTTTACAGTGAACGCTCTCGCCAAAGCACTTATTTGACTCGTTTAGTGCTAAATATTAAGAATGATGGTATTGCCAGTTATTGCGATTGTTATATTGGTCGAGATTGTAAGCATGGCGCAGCGTTAGCGCAGTGTTTTATTCACGAACATTTTGACCAAAACAGTATTGCGACTTCTGAAAAGGTCATTGATAAATGGCTTAGTCGCTTTCAAGCACAGCCCAGTAGATATCAGCCCAATAGCCAACAAAAATCGCTATTGTACTTTTTAAAGCCTAACAGTTATAACGAAGATGACTATTTCACTTTAGGTATAAAATCAGCTCGCCCCAAAAATAGTGGTGGATGGAGTAGTTCACTTGGCAGCGAGTTTTCTGCCAGCTCGTTAATAAATAGTGCTTATGCTAATAACGATGATGTTGCTGTACTTACCGAACTTATCCGTACTAATCAGTATGGCGATAACATCAAGTATTTTGATTTGTTCGAACGTATTATCAAAACTAATCGCTGTTTTTGGCAAACAAGTTACGACTTAAATGAAGCGATCACTTTGGGTGATCCCATAGAAGCCCAGTGGCAGTGGTTAGCCCTTGATAACAAGTTACACACCTTAAAACTTGTTTTCATGGAACCCTCGACCAATATTCTTATCATCAAAGCACAACCGCTTTGTTATTATGATGAAAAGAATAATTGTTTTGGGAAAATTAATACCAATACACAATGTAATTTTGAGGCAGACTTACTCAATTCACCTATTTTCGAAGAAGACAAATTACCTTGGGTCATGAATAAGTTATCTATGTCGTTAGGTGATGCTGTGCAGCGCTTGCCTAAACCCAAAACAGAATACTCACAAGAGTTGACCAAACCAGAAGTACATTTGCACTTTTCAACCCCCCGTGAAGCAGATCCACAATCAGGTTTTGTAAAGGTTAACTTTTCCTACCAAGGAAATTTAGTCAACCCACATAATGAGAGTGTTACGGTTACCCCAAAAAACTCAAGTGAAAATGATAACGAAACTGAAACTGATAAAAAAATAAAACTGTATCGAGATTTAACGTTTGAACAAGCGGTTATCGATAAGTTAACGACGTTAAAATTTACCGTTCAGCCCAAAGCTAAGCGTTATACTTTCACCAATGAAGACTATTTAAATAAAGATAAAACGCCTAAATTTTCGATGCTAATGCAAGGGCGCTACCTTTGGCATCACTTTTTGCATCAAGAAGTACAACCACTTAAGAATTTAGGCTGGCATATAACTTTTACCGATGATTTTTATTATAAAGCGCTCGCTACCGACAGTGTTTTTGATGCTGAAGTTATTCAAACCGATGACCATGACTTTTTCTCATTAGGGTTAAACTTAACCATTGATGGTAAAAAAATGCCGGCATTTCCAATTTTGCTTGGCGCGATTGAACAACTTCCTAAATCGGCGTTAGTTGACCGCGAAAAAGAAAAACTTATTTCGCCTGATTCACCTATTTACGTTGACTTAGATAATGGTGACTTCGTTGCCTTGCGTTATCAAAGCGTACAACCGATATTGAAACAGTTTATTGAGCTGTTTATGCCCAATGCTTTAAATAAAAATGGCACTATGGAGCTATCACGTTTTCAAGGACATCAAACATTATCAATGTTAGATGACCAAGGAATGATAGCCACGGGTACCAGTAAGTTAAGAAGCTTAGCTGACAAACTCAGAGACTTCCAACAAGTGACCACGGTTCCTGTGCCAGAAGGATTGAATGCGACCTTAAGAACATATCAGCATCAAGGGCTAAATTGGTTGCAGTTTTTACGCGAGTATCAATTAAATGGTATTTTGGCTGACGATATGGGTTTAGGTAAAACGATTCAAACCTTAGCGCACCTATTAATTGAAAAACAACAAGGCCGCCTTACTAAGCCCGTGCTCATTGTGGCACCAACCAGTGTTATTTTTAACTGGGCAAATGAAATAGAGAAATTTACCCCACAACTTTCTTATCGCGTTTTACACGGCAGTAAACGCCAGCAGCATTTTGATTGTTTTGAAGGACTTGAGAATCAAGTTGATATTATCATCACCAGCTATGCATTGATTACTAAAGATTTAGCGCTTTATAGCCAGCAAAAATTTTATTATCTAGTGCTCGATGAAGCTCACTATATAAAGAACACTAAAACAAAATTATACCAAGCCTTTTTGACCCTCAAAGCGCAACATAAATTATGCTTGACCGGTACACCGATGGAGAATCATTTAGGTGAGTTTTGGGCACAATTTAATTTCTTATTACCGGGCTTTCTTGGTGGCCAAAGACAATTTACTAAACTCTTTAGAACACCGATAGAGAAGCATGGTGAGCAAGAGCGTAAGCAGTTATTAAACCAACGCATCAAGCCATTTATTTTACGCAGAACGAAAGATAAAATAGCCACTGAGTTGCCGCCAAAGACTGAAATCATTCAAAAATTGCGTATTGAAGGTCAGCAAGCTGAGCTTTATGAATCAGTGCGTTTAGCGATGGACAGTCGTTTAAAAGATATCATTGCTGACAAAGGCTTAAAGCGCAGTCAGATAGAAGTATTGGATGCATTATTAAAACTAAGACAGGTTTGTAATCACCCTAAATTATTATCGCTTGAAGGCGCTAAAAAAGTAAACCAATCAGCCAAGCTTGACTACTTAATGGAAACGCTACCTGAGCAAATTGCTGAAGGTCGCAAAATATTAATTTTTTCTCAGTTCACCAGTATGCTTGCTTTAATAGAAGATGAGTTGGTGGCAGAAGGTATTGATTTTGTTAAACTAACTGGTTCAACGACCAACAGACAGGCCGTGGTAGACAAATTCCAAGAAGGTGAAGTGCCGGTATTTTTGATTAGCTTACGTGCTGGTGGTGTTGGCTTAAACTTAACCGCTGCCGATACCGTGATTCATTTTGACCCTTGGTGGAATCCTGCCGTAGAGAATCAAGCAACTGACAGAGCGTATCGAATTGGACAAGACAAACCTGTTTTTGTTTATAAATATATTATAGAAAATTCAATAGAAGAGAAAATCCAAAAAATACAGCAAAATAAAGCAGAACTTGCTAAAGCTTTATTGTCTGAAGAAGTCAGTGATAATAAGCTGAGTTTAACAGATGATATTTTAGGCTCGTTGCTAGCACCGCTAAGCTAATTTGAAATAATAGCCATTACATTGCATAGAGTTGATGAGAATAAGTAGAGTCATCAACTCGCTTTTAATGACACGTCATTGCTTTGAATACCGCTAACTTGCTATCTTACTTATCGGGGTAAACTACTCTGTCTCTTGATATTACGGGTTTGGTTACATATTGAGCAGGGGTTACTCAGGTATTAAAAAAGCGCCTCAAAATTAAATATCATTAGACTGTCTGAGGGTAGCGTCTAATTCAATCACACTTGAAACTTGGTTTCTTCCTGCTTTTTTTACGCTATACATGGCTTTGTCAGCAGCTTCTAGTAGAATTATTCTATTAGATTGACTATCGGGAATAGTTGAAGCTAAACCAATACTTATCGTGACATTAAATGTATTACCCTCATAATCTAAAGGAGTACTTTCAATTGAAAGTCTCATTTTTTCTGCCAGTTCCTTGGCATCTTTAGCGCTATATCCTGAAAGTAATACCACAAACTCCTCACCTCCAAAGCGCGCAACGAGATCTGTCGACCGCTTAATATTTTCTTTAATCACTTTAGCCACATGTATTAAGCAAGCGTCTCCACATAAATGCCCATGGTTATCATTAAATACTTTGAAGTGATCAACATCTATCAGCATTAATGCTGTTGATATTTTATGTCGGCTACCCATTTGCCATTGGCGTTCAAATTCACTGTTAAAATATCCCCTATTAAAAATATTTGTCAGTGAGTCAATTTTGTTGAGTTGTTCTAAAATTTTGTTCTGTCCATCCAGTTGAGTTTCAATTTCAAAAGAGCGGTTATATTCACCTGAAGAGCGAATGCCCATTAAACCAATGAAGGTTACATAGACGAGGATCATAATCGCATAAGGGAGTTTATCCTCAATGATAAAACCCGCTATTATTGATGGAACTAGAAGTATCCCTAAATTCAATAAAGCTAAAGGTATTCTTGGTGTCAGTGCAACAATGGCACTGCTGGCAATACCACCGATAGCCAACATAGTGACATGTAAAATAGGGGTGAAACGCGGGTCATATATCGCTAAACCAAAGAATAGGCTTAATACACTTGCCTGTAACAATGATAAAAAAGTAAAGCAATTGCGCCACACGTTAGGAGAATAATTATAAATAGCATCGCTAAAAAACCAGTGAGCAAGGCGCACTATACTAATTGCCAGCATGCTTAACGCAAAAGCTAAGGTCAAAGCAGGCTCTTCGGTGTGAAAATCAAATGGCCAAAATACAGCCGGTAACATCACCGCATAAACAAGGATGCCTGTCATCGAACGACGTCTAAGATCCATATCAATACGTTGTTGAATGTCTGGCAGTTTTTTGATGTTTAGCTCCTGTCGATAATTAGCTTTATATGTAATCGTCTATTAATAAAAAGCTAATAGTTATTTTTTGTTAATAAATTTAAGTGTATACGCTAGGATAATAATGGCGAAACTTTTTATCATTTAACGAAACCAGCCCTTACTGGCAAAAATATAAATACCACAAGACATCGCCACACCAACAAAGAAAGTCACTTCATAAAGGGTAAAATTCCACGGGCTGTCAATTAAGTTCATTCCCATTAGACCACCAACCATGGTGGGGATTAAGGTTATGGTGGTGATAACAGCCAGTAACCGCATTACCTTATTCATTTGAAATGAAGACATATTAATGCGCAGTTCAACTAATGCTGCCAGTGTTGTTACTAAGTCATCGGCACTATCAAATAATCCATCAACGTCATCGGCTAATACCGTCAGGATAGGTCGAGGCATCAATTCAAAACTTTTAATTGCAAGAGGCTTTTCTGCAAGTTGGTGAACCACTGACGCTAAATGCTTAAGGTTACCCCTAACATTGGTAATTTCATTACGCAGTCGAAACGTTTGGTCTAAAAAGCTTTTATCACCTAATTGTTTTTGATGCTTATCTAGGTATAAAAGCGTCTGTTCTAATGTGCCAATAACATCGGTGTATTGTGCGACAAGAACACGAATAAGCGCACTTGTCGCTTGCATCAGAGGCGGTGCAGGTATTCTTACCTCCATTAAATCAACTGTTATTTCATCTACTAACGATGATTCTGTCCCAGACAAGGTAATAATATTATTATTCGCGCCCAATAAAAGAATAGGACTTCGTTCTATGGTCGGCACACTATCATCGGACTGTTTTACCACCTTGGGACTCCAGAGAAAAATGGCGGTGTATTCATCCATTCGCTCTATTCTTGGGTACAACGAATGTTTAAAGAGCATATCTAAGGCAGACTTAGGGGCTTGAAGAATCTCCGCAACCTCTGTGAGTTGCTCAGAGTTGAGCCCTACAGCAAATAACCAGTCATTACTTGACGACTTTAATCGCTTTACAACATTACCCCAAGTTAATTCAGTGTAGCCACAAATATTTTTATCTACTAACGAATAGGCGCTAAAAGACTGTATTGGTGGTGACGATACTGTCGAAACTTTATTGTTATCTAAGGACATAGCAAATTTCATTCGAACACCAAATAAAGCCATTCGGATGAATTTAAGCAGTCTTAAAGCAGGAATATTACGTAAATGTTCATTAGGCATAGGGATCAAAGATAACAAGCCCGTACAGATGATGAATAAATCTAAGATACGCCACGGATCCAGTAAAAACACACGGCGACTTGATGCTAAAACAAAGTTAACGCCGTATTCAACGATGAAAAGGGCCAGGATCCCCCATTCCAAAAAAACTTTCGCTTGAGAAAAGCGCTCATTAGTCGCAACGACTGTTGGCGCAAGAGCAATGAAAAGTGAAATAAGCGCTAAAAAGCCCATGACACGTTCATTGAGCAACAAGCGAATTTTTGATGTTATAAAGATACTCTCATCCACCTTAGAATTAATTAAGTGTTAATTGTATTATTAAGGCTAAAATGTGTAAACACATTTCAAAACAGAACAGTAAGTGCATTTCAAGTTCCCTCTTTTCGTTGTGATTTTCACAGCAAAGTTATCAGTAATAATTTAAATTATGGGCATCTATTTATCTTGAAATAACCTATAGTCATAGTCTTAAGGATAAAATAATGTTTATTAATTAATTGGTTAACATACATTAACCGTTTCATTAATAAATATATAACAACATCATAAGCAATTAACTAAACGATAAAGAGTGTTTAAAAGTTTTTCATCACAAAGTGGTATAAACGCTAACAAAGCTCACTATTTAAAAGAAAGTATCACGGGTGAAAGACTGCCAAAATAAAGATTATAATAATGGATTAAGTAATTATGTCACGATACGCAAATTTATATAAATCTCCTCTATATCTAATCACTGCAGCCGTAGTGCTATTTTTAATTGGCTCAACAATAATAGCTTGGTATAGCCTTAACAAAGTTGAAAATACCCTAAAAACACAAGCAATAGAAATTTTAAAGGCCAGAGTGAATGTCAGTAATGACTTACTAGAGAATGGCTGGGTTAGGTCTCATTTTAACAAGGTAAAAGCTTGGTCAACCTCACCGATTGTTGTCAAACAAGTCAAACAGTTAGTTGCGGCCCAAGCAATTGGCGACTCTGCTGCGGTGACAAAAGCCACTGGTAATTTAACTGCTTTTTTAGAACCTTATCTTCTGGCTGAGGAAAATGAAGGGTTTTATGTTATTTCCCCTGACTATAATAACCTCACTGCCAAGGTTGCTGGCTTAATTGGGCAACCCAACATAATCGCTAAACAATACCCCAAAAAGCTTGTTGAAGTTTTCAATGGTCAGCTCGTTTTTATTCCTCCGCTTTTATCAGAAACCCCTTTAGTCAACATTCAGGGAAAACTACAGCAAAAATATCCAACAACTTTTATTATTGCGCCAATACTTGATAATGAACAACAAGTTATTGCTGCGCTCGCCATACGTTTAAATCCGTTTGGCGCTTTTTCTTCGACAGTACAGCAGCACAGTTTTTGGAAATCAGAGCAAACATACTTCTTTGACACCAAAGCTCGTTTATTAACCGCCAGTCAATTTGAGCCAGAACTTAGGTCCGAGGGAAGACTAACGAAAGAGCAATCTAGCGTCTTAGCGATATCATTAACGCTTCCGTTGAAACCAACGACTAGTGAACAAACGCAAGCCCCCATTTATACAAAATTGGCTCAGTCGGCATTAGAAGGCAACACAGGTTACAGCGAAGAAAGCTATTTAGATTATCGTGGCCAGCCCGTATTAGGCGCTTGGTTGTGGAACAGTACTTTAGGCTTAGGTATCGGCGCAGAAGTCAGTGAAGTGGATGTATTGCAATCTCAACAGAAAATAGTACATGGCTTTTTCTGGCAGCTATTGCAAACGGTGTTATTGAGTTTGTTTATTTTAGTTATTGCTTTTTATTGGCAAAAACGCAGCGCAGCTGCCATCTTCGATTCAGAGCAGTACCTTTATTCTATGCTTAATAACGCTCCTGATGCCATTATATCCTTTAACGCAAAAGGGGAAATAATACGCTTTAATAAAGTCGCTGGCTTACTGTTTTTGGTTGATAGGAAAGGCGCGGAGTCGATGTTTTTCAATGACTTTTTTATGAAAAACGAACAAGAAAACTTGCAGGAATGGATCAAAAACATCATTAATGATAGCAGTGTATGTGACAGCTTCAGAATTATGCGGGCTAAGGCTAGTGACAGTCGGGAATTTTCAGCTCGTGTTGCGATAAGCAGTCATAAAACTACTCAAGATAATATTTTTACTGCCATTATTTCTGATTTAAGCACAATACAACAATTAGAAGGAAGACTGCTGGTACTAGAAAGTGCTGTTGAACAAAGTCATTCAGCGATATTGATCACCAATTTGATTGGTAAAATTGTCTACGTCAATAAAGCCTTTAGCGAAACTACCGGCTATTCAAAAACAGAAGTTTTAGGGAGAAATGCCAACCTGCTAGATTCTGGACACAAAAACACCGATAAATATCAGCAGCTCTGGCAAAAAATTATTGAAGGCCAGCATTGGAGTGGTCAATTATACAATAAGAAAAAAGACGGTAGCTGTTATTGGGGCACTACCGACATTACCCCCATTAGAGACCGTAATGGTAAAATAGATCATTTTCTTGCGATAAATCAAGATATAACAAGGCAAAAGGCCAATGAAGATAAGCTACTAAAACAGCAGCTTTTTTTAAAAGAGGCTGAACGTATTGCTCATTTGGGGTGTTGGGAGAAAGATCTTAAAAACGATATCATTTACTGGTCAGACGGCATGCACAGATTAATAGGTATTGAGAAAAATTCTACGCCTTTGACTTCAGAGCTTATTGTAAACCTTGTCCATCCAGAAGACCGTTATCAATTTAGAATACACCAACTAAAAGCCTTAAATAAGTTAGAAGTTTATAACTATGAATGCCGAATAATATTAGCTGATAAGCAATTAAGGTATATCAATACATCAACTGAGGTTACCCGTGATGAAAGTGGCGAACCATTAAGTATGCTAGGTATTGTCAGAGATATAACCAACATTAAACAGAATGAAATAGAGCGTGAAATACTTGATGCTGAAAAAGAACAATCTCGTCAAGCGACACTCAATGTGCTGCTTGATGTTAAATACCAACGTAACAGAACAGAAAAGACATTAGCTGACTTAAAAGAATCTCAGCAAGAATTAGAACAAGCACGTTTAACAGCAGAAGCGGCAAGCGACTCTAAGTCGCAGTTTTTAGCAACAATGAGCCATGAAATTAGAACACCGATGAATGGTGTTGTTGGTATGTTAGAGCTACTGCAGCAATCAGAACTAGATGATGATCAATACCATTTAGCCAATGTTGCCAAAGATTCAGCATGGGCGTTATTACAAATCATTAATGACGTGCTCGACTTTTCAAAAATAGAAGCGGGGAAAATGACTTTAGAGTCAATACCGTTCACCTGGACAGAGATTATTGAAGGCGCTGCAGAGTTACTATCATCGCAATTACAAAGCAAAAGATTATTGTTGGTTTGTTCATCTAATCATCATATGACTGAGTCAATGCTAGGCGATCCCATTAGGTTAAGGCAAATTGTACTTAATTTATTAGGTAATGCGATTAAATTTACTCACAACAATGAACAGCCGCAAAGCCTTATTGAGGTTAAGCTTGATTATTTAGATAATAGCCAAAACAAAAAATTATTTCGATTAACGGTTAAAGATAATGGTATTGGTATTAGTGAGGATCAACAAGTTCATTTATTCGATGCTTTCACACAGGCAGACAGTAGCACTCATCGTCAGTTTGGTGGCACAGGACTCGGCTTATCTATTTGCTCAAAGTTAACCACTATGATGGGAGGACAAATAAGTTGTCAAAGCGTGATAGGTGATGGTACAGAATTTCATGTCGATTTACCTTTAATAGCAACTGAAAATAAAAAGACATCGACCCTGAGCGTAAAACTCTATCATTTAAATATTTTACTCATTGCTTACGATGGAATTACCGATAATATCTTGCACAAAGGTCTAACAGAGCTTGGCGCACATTGTCATTTAGCACCAAGTTCGCCAACAGAATTAAGCAAGCTTATTTCTGCTGAAAATTATGATCTTATTATTATTTCAGCAGAACAAGTTATTAGCCTTTGGCCAGAAGTTAAAATGCAGTTACCCAACAACAGTGATGAGGATATTAATATACTGATCCTTGAAAGGTGGCATGACTTCGACTTACCCTTTTACCCTGAACACGCGACAACTATTGCCAGTAATCCGTTTTTACCACAAAAAATATACTGGGCCATTGCCCGTATTATGGATCAAAAAAATCCACTTATAAGTTGTCTAAAGCAAGATATTAAGACGTTATCTATACCCAGTGTTACTGAAGCACAAGCCAGTAATAAACTAATTTTGATTGTTGAAGATAATGTCTTTAATCAACAGGTATTAGAGCGTCAGCTAAATCTATTTGGTTATGCTGTGATCATTGCCAATCATGGTGAAGAAGCCTTAACTAAAATGACGCAATATTCATTTTCCCTGATCATGACAGATTGTCAAATGCCGATCATGGATGGTTTCGAATTTGCCCAAAAGGTGCGAGAGAATGAACAAGGCGGCACAACACAGATACCTATTATAGCAATCACCGCTAACGCGATGCGAAATGAAGCCGAACACTGCATTAAACTTGGCATGAATGACTACGTGACTAAGCCAATGAAGCTAGATAGCTTAAAAGCTTTACTCAGTAAATGGTTAGTTGAAGAAGAACTCGAAGATGAATTTAAAATAGAATCACCACCTGAATTGACCGATGAACAAGTCACTGAAATGATAGCAAAACCGGCAATAAACATCTCAGCATTGGTTGAATGTTTTGGTGATGATAAAGAAGCGCAACAAAGCTTTTTACAATTTTATCAACAGCATAGTAAACCATTACTCGCTGAATTAGCCGTGCACATTACCGATAAAGATTGGCAGAGTGTAATGGAACTGGCACACAAGCTAAAATCTTCAACCCGTGGCGCTGGAGCGATATTACTAGGTCATTATTGCGAGCAATTGGAACAACTCGCTAAAGAAGAAAATACACAAGAAATTATAACGTTAAGCCATAAACTTTATGCTGAGTTTATTCGAGTGTCTGACGAGATAGCGGCAAACTTTTAAGCCATGTTATGGCGTTTGTCAGTGATTATCTATAGCGGTGACTGAAAATATTGTTATAAACGTTTTCATCAATCACACGTCGCTACTGAATACTCTTATTATTTAGCGTATTAATTGATGAAATCGTCGGCCACTTACCCACGGCACGAATAGTTAACGGAGGGTTGTGATTGTTTATCTTTTTTCAATTAAAGGAATGTTATTTTCCTTAAATAGCTTAGCAACAACGCCTTGCGTTAAAGGTTTAATGAGATAACCTTTTGCGCCTAGTTCAATAGCTTTTTTTACTATTTGTTTATTTTTATTACCGGTTAACATAATAAGTGGCGTATCTACATTTTTGCCGTTGCCCTGTTTCATTTGTCCTAAAATATATAAACCATTGGTATCGGGTAGACTTACGTCGAGTAAAACGATATCAAAACGTATATTATTAAGACAAATCAAGGCCGTTCTACCGGTACTAGCGGTTTGAACGTTGAGTTTATACTTGTGCAACAGTGTATTGGTTAAATGTATGCTAATGGGATCATCTTCAACCAATAGAATATTAATAGCGGCTGCTTTATTATCCCCTTGTACCTTATCTAATTCTTTTACCGCATCAGCGTTACTTGCATTATAAAGCTTATTAAAAGAAGCTGGCGGATGTACTTGCTCGTTTTTATCAGATTGAGCCGCTTCATTACTTTCTTGTGCTATATTTTCCACGTCACTGATTAATCCGCTGAGCAAGTCTAATGCTTTACTTTGCAGTTCCACCAGCCTAGGTCGAATTTCGTTTGAACGTATCGACGCTAAAATATTCTTGACCACATCAAGATTAATATTAACATTGTGTTTGAGTTTAATTTGCTCTGTTGCTTTACTGATAGAGTGTTCAACGTCGGTAATACTCTCTTCAAAAGACAACCTAAGTCTTTCTTTCAGCTCTAGGCCGTGCAGTACCGTTTCTCTAATTTCTTTTGCATATGACTCTTTGTTATAAATATAGTCTAAGGCAGCATTTTTTTTGAGACCAATGCCCAGCTTAGTCAGTAAATTAGAACAAACAACAACTGCACGTTTTTTCTCATAAAGCGGATTGGTAATTATATAGTCATCAATAATATCGTTATCATAAGCTTCATAAGCTTCGTTTTCTTCCCTTGCAGAAACAACAGAAACAATAAAATGTTCGCACGTTTGTCCTACTAAAACTGATTTTAGCGAGCTGTAATAGATCATTAAAGATCGTTGAAAAGAGGTTGCGTCGATTAAAATTATTTTAGGCGTTTCATCTTTAAGCTGTTTCTCAAGCTCCGGCAAAGCAGTAACAACAAGTACTTTATCAAAATGTTCAATCAACACCTTAATTAACAGCTCGCTATCTTCACGTTCGGTCGTGTATAAAATAATATTATGATGCTGCACTATAACTCCTTGACTCAACTATCTAATGCTAACCTTGTAAGTGTGTAAAACTTGCTTAGCAATATTGGCCACTCGACTTTATCAAAGTATAAGTGAGTATGTAAATTTCCCTGCTCAGGTCAATACAATCTAACACTGTTGAGCATGCTTTGGATACATTTCATCTTATCAATTAGATTAATATATAAATAAGCTAAATCAAGGATATAAAAGCAGCAAAAGTGTGATTAACAGCTAAGGTGTACGGATTAATTTGAAAACATCACTTTCATCAGCAAATTTTTAATAACATCATAAGATTCATCTTCAAATTTAACGCCAAAATAATCAATCGTCGGCGATGACTTAATATTGCAAACAATACCTTTTATTGATGTGATGTCACTTAGGGCCTTGTCAGTAATAGCGAAGGTAATGGTATCGTCTTTGGTGATAACAACATTTTCTTCCTTCTTGGCACTTAATAAACAGCCTTCTAATGAAAGATTAACCATAATACCTTTTAATAACGAATTATTGACCGAAGCTTCAATATTTAATTGCGTATCAATTCGCGTTTCTTTTCGTAGCGGTCGAACGGCTACCTGTTGCGGAATGTTCAAGACAATCATTTTTGCTGGAACAGTTATCGTGCGCTCTATACTGGTAACAAAAGCAACAACCGCGCCTTCATGCTTTTCTACGATACTTCTAACGGTGCAGGCTACCCCTTGATTAATATTGCCAGTAAGCTCAACATGACGATTTAAATCGGGTAATTGGATCAATATAAATTGCTTGGGTAAAAAACCAACAAAAACACTTTTAAATTTTATTTTTTTACTGGGGGGAATTGAGACTTCGACAATAATGGCAGAGCCAGGGGTTAGCATTGATAATGACTTTGTTACATCTTCTCGAATCATTGATAGTTCTCCTAATAAGCCATGCCCTGTAGAGTCTTAAATTGATAAGTTACCTTATCAACTCATTCATTGCAGGTTATTAAATGTGTTAAAATTAAATATATCATCGATTTTCATACTATCAATATTTATTAGCCACAAAGCGAAAAAGTTTTAATAAAAATGTAATTGGCTGCAAGTTTTTAACACTATTAAGCGCAGCAACAGGTTAAAAATAGGCTTCATAGCCTATTGTAACCGCTGATAGCTTTTAAACTATCGGCAAAAGGTTATTTACTGATGTTTTTAACCTTCATATTAAGCTATTGTTAAAAGGTAATCAGCACACCACTATCGGCTTTTAATAAGCTAATTAGTTAATATTTATTAGTATTTTTATTAGCTAAACCGTGAAACATGTAAATTTTATAAAGAGTCTTATTGATGATTGAACTTTTTCGCAACATGAAAATTTCACAAAAAATCCCATTATCTATTAGTGTTTTTATTATATTACCTTTAATCATCTCCCTTATTGCAATAAATTCAACGAACACCATTAACAAAAACGGTCAAGATATTTATGATAATTATTTTGTCAGTTTTGTTAATCTTACCGACGCTCGAAAATATTTATATGAAGAGTTTGTACTAATAAAAAGTCATATTATTTCTCCTAACGATAAGTCTATGAGAGACACTGAGCAAAAAATTAGTAATGCATCCTCCAACTTCCGTGCTTCACTGACTAAATTTGAACAAACATTAGACAGTGGCGAAGAAACCAAGCTTCTCTATAAATTCAAAACTCAATTAACAACGTTTGAGTTGTTAACCGAGCGAATTATCACTTTAAGTAAAAGCAACCAAGATATTGCTGCAGATAGACTAGCTAATGAAGAATATGGTGTGCTTTTTAATGACATGCAACTCAATATGGCGGGCATGTTAGAAACTAATATTGATGGAGCTCAAGCCCTATACAACAGTAATCATCAACATCATCAAACTACGCGATCTCTTATTATTTTGGTTACCGCTATTATTATTGCCATTGGCTTATTTATTGGTTGGCTATTGATCAGCACAATATTAGAGCCACTGCTTAAAATACAGTGCCATATAGCAAGTCTGACTCATTCAGGTGATCTTCTCCTTCAACTCGACATTGAAGGTAAAGATGAAATTAGCGAATTAGCTGAGTCATTTAATACTATGCTTGAGTCATTATTTCATGCACACAACAAGCTCATCCAAACAGAGAAATTGACCGCTTTAGGTTCTCTAGTTGCAGGAGTTTCTCATGAAATTAATACGCCATTAGGCATAGCTGTCACGATAGGCAGTACAATCAAAGATAACTTTCAAAAGTTTTCAATTCGTTTTAAAGAAAAAAAAGTAAAACGTTCTGACTTGGAAAGTTTCGAAATAGAAGTCAATGAATGCTTAGATATTTTACTGAATTCTTTAGACCGAGCTGTTGTCCTCATTCAGAGTTTTAAGCAAGTGGCTGTTGACCAAACGAGTGAGGCAAGACGTATATTTTTCTTATCTGATGTCGCAGACGAAGTGATCCGTATACATCACCATAAAATAAAACGCCTAGGGATAACCTTCGACTGCGTAATTGATAAAAATATAGAGATGGACAGTTTTCCAGGTCCTTTGGGGCAAGTGATGACTAATTTATTTAATAACGCCATTATTCATGGTTTTGAAAGTACAGACTCTGGCATTATCGCTATATCAGCTTATCTGAATAATTCAATTGTCATTATCAAAATAGAAGATAATGGTAAAGGCATACCAAAAGCGTTTATTGACAAAATTTTTGAACCTTTTTTTACTACTAAGCTTGGTGAAGGGGGTTCAGGTTTAGGCCTGAGCATCATCTTTAATATTGTCGTCAATTTACTCGGTGGTAAAATTAGCGTGGCCAGTACGTTAGGAAAAAACACCTGCTTTACCTTAGAGTTACCCTTGGTTTCGCCCCAAAAGATAACAAAAATTAATGATAATTATTAACAGTACTCGTTATAATCTTAAACACGTTTAAAACAATCAGCTAATTTTTTCTCTATCTAAAACAGGTTAACCGCACAAGATTATCAATGGCACGCTAATTATGGTTTTTGATAGAATGCTACTTGGCCTCGTCCTGATGCTTTAACTTGGTACATCATGTCGTCTGCCTTAACCATCAATTCGTGGAGTACCTTAGCGTCTTTAGGGGCAACAACAATACCAATACTTGCGCCTACCTGGCATTGCATGTTATCTGAAATATGAATGGGCTGTTCTATCTCAGCAAGAATATTATTAGCTTGTTCAAGCATTAACTCTTGGTCAAAGTTCGTCAACTGACGGGCAACAATAAATTCATCCCCTCCCCATCGAATACAGAGGTCTGTTGCCAAGTTAAAATGTGCTTTAAGACGTTTTGCTATTGCTATTAATACCTTATCCCCCGCTTCATGGCCATAACTGTCGTTAACAGGTTTAAACTTGTCTAAATCAATCATCATCAACACTAAGCTTTGTTGATTTTCTAAACAATAAAGTAAGGCATTATCTAATTTTTTGTCGCCGGAGCGTCGATTAAGTAGATGGGTTAAAGGGTCATGATCCGCTTCAAAACGTGTTTGAAATTCCCGTTCTGCTCGTTCAGTAACGTCATGTATTATTACTTCAACTAAATTACCTTGATCACTACTGCGTTCATTGCTGCGCTGCTCCGTTAATTTTGCGAATAAACAGTGCAGCCACAGCGTTTTATTGCCGATGCGGCATTCTATGTCTAGAGTGACTTGTGGACGATTCTTGTCGGCGCGAATACTCAATAACAACTCTTCGAGTTTGTCGACATTATTTAATAAGGTTGGAAAGTGTAAAGAGACCAAGTCTGTCTGTCCTGCAACACTGAAGTATTGTAAAAATGCCGGGTTGAAAGTGGTAATGGTGTTTTTTTCATCGAGCAAACAAATTCCAGCACTCGCTTGTTCAAAAATAAGCCTGAATTTACGCTCTAACTCTTGAGTTTTTTCGCGCAATGCTCGCTCATTACTAATAGTAAGGTGTAACTCATGCATCAAAGAGTTTATGCCTTTTGTTAATTTACCAATTTCATTTTTGGCACCTTGCTTCACCAACAACATCCGCATTGTTTTAGGTATACTAGGATTGATGGTAGTAAAGCTATCGGTTAACTTTTGAATCGGCTTAGTTAGCCATCTGTGCACGATCAAAGAGACAAAAAAAGCAATAATGATAGATTGTATTAGTATCAATGCCACTTCTTTTTTAAGTGAGTTTTCTACCTGTTGTTGAATATAATTATTGTCTGGATAAACAGTAAGTGTGCCAACAAGGGTATCATCAATAAAAGGATGGATTAATTGGATAACTATGCCATCTTGTGGTTTGTTAAGAGCACCACTGGAAATGCTCATTTCGCCCTCGCCGGAGAGTCTAGCCCCTTGAACTAAATCATTACTCAACAAACCACTAATAATTTCCTGTCCGAGCTCGCGATCATTTAAATAGGCAGATATCGTCGCAGTTTTTGCCATCGTTTGGGCTAATTGTTTAACAAGCAAATAGTTAGTATCTTTCTTTTCTTGAAGGCCAGCATAATAGGACAACGTTGAAGAAACCAACGCAACTAGCACGGCAACAATAGCGATCGCCAATGGAACTCTGACATAAAGATTTTGACTAATTTTCATTAAATCGATAAACCACTTTTACAGCATCAGTGAGCTGGTCTTTAGGTATATAACCAATTGAATATGGTGAACTGTATAACTTGTTCAAAGCATCTTCAATTGAAATAGCCGCGATCGGCGGTTTAGCTCGCCCAGAGAACAGTAACCTTGCCCAGTAAGCGTTTATTTTTTGCTCATTTTTATTAACTAATTGCAGATAAAAGTCATTCTTCAATAGTGATTCAGAGGGCAAATCTAGTGGCTGTGCCATTTCACCGTCAGGAAAAGTTAAATAACGCCCCATATAAATGTCAATCACTTCGCGCTTAGATAATGAGTTAATCGCATTGTCTTTATTGACCACAACAACAAACTCGGTACTCACAGCATCAAAGTTGAAAATAGCCAATCCAATCATTAATAACAGGGGGTTTTTCATCATTAAAACACCATGTTCGCACTAACAGTAAACACATTAATTCTATGCTCTTTTTCAACATTTTCCGGATCACTTATCCCCCATAACCCACCACCAAAAGGTTGAACATCAAAGTGATCAATTTGCGCTTTAACGATCAAATTTTCTGACGCCTGCCATTTTACGCCAACATTAATTGAATGTTGGTGCACCACTAATCGGTCTACAGCCTCTTTTGAAGCAAGTGCTAACTGTTGTAATGGAAAGGTTACTTGTATTGGCGTACCAGGAAGAAATTGGGGCGCAGTAACTGTGGTTATCTTATGGCGGTTCTCTGAAATAGAAACACTGGAAAAAAGCGTCACTTTATCTAAACGATAACCGACACTCACATAGCCATTAATATTTGATGAAGCGACCAACCAAGGAGACTCTGAAATACCTATTTCAGATTGAATTAACCAATTATCACTATCGTAGGTTAATCCTAAAGCAGCATATTCAATACTATGGTTTTTTGTGTCAAAACTTGCTGATAGCGACGCTGCTTGTGGCCACACAGGAGCTGGCACAGAGTTTAATAAATCAATAAACTCATTTAATGCCTCGAACTTATAGTCTCCGACATCAGCTTGTGATACAGAAAATCGCATGGTCCAAGCATCAAGTACGTAGGTTGCGCTAAAAGTCATTAAATGGTCAAAATCAATAAGAAAGTCTTGGCCACTCGCTTTTAATTTTGCAGTCGTGTTACCCGCAGCTAATTTTAACCGTAAAAAACCATCATTAATTGATTGGCTGTATTCAATATCTACACCATCAAATTTCCCCGCTGTACTTGCAAAAGAGTAATACTCATGTGGCGGACGTACCCACAAATAAGCGTATCCCACGTGCGGGTATTCTGAAAGTAAATAAAGGTCACTGTTTAATCTGCCCGCACGAATAGCCCAATTACGAGAAGGACGGTAGCGCAAAAAAGCTAATTCGAGGTAGTTTTCAAAGTCTGTATTCGCGTGATCTTCTAGGACAAATTGCACAACAGAATCCCAGTTATTAGCCAAGGATATATTGGCTTGCCCCCCTAAAATTGAGTCACGGGTAGCTGACCAGCCTGTATCGTCAATATTCAAATAATTGGGACTAAAAGCAATATCAGGATCGTCACTATAACTAAGGGCTAAAGAGGCAAAACCACTAAATTCAACTTTTATGTCATCGGCATAGGCATTATAAGTAACGCCTGTGAAAATTAAAGCTGTGGCGAAAATAAATCGATACAAGGTAGCAGCCTTTTTTCGTTTGATAATATTGAAGATATTAATGATAACAGATAGCTCATTTATTTGCCTATTGTTCGACCATAAAATACCACGACTTCTTTAACGAGTGCTAGACTAACGTCTGTGTTTTGAATTAATAGACTTTTGAGGTTCGTCTCAGGAGGATAACGCATAAACCTATGCTTAATCAGCAAAATAAATGGCGAATCTTGGACTGCGAAATAATGGCTTGGATATTGGCTTGGCTAATGTTGGATAATATATTTAACAAACACTTGTCCTAGCAAGAACAACATTATTTTGGTCTGGTTAAGTGTAATCAACCGCTTGCCCCTTAGGGCATTTTCCCTTAATACTTATCTTTCTAAGTGCTCGGCATGAAAACGCAAATGCGCTTCAATAAATGAAGAGATGAAATAGTAACTGTGATCATAGCCTTCATGAATGGTTAACTCTAATGGGTAACCACTCATTTTTGCTGCAGCCTCTAGCGTTTCTGGTTTTAATTGCTCTTTCAAAAAGTCATCTGCACCACCTTGATCAACTTTGGCAGGAATAAACTGTTTTGCTATACGCATTAATTCACTGGCATCATGCTGGTACCAACTTGCTTGGTCTTTCCCCAAGTAAGCGCTGAAAGCTTTTTTGCCCCAAGGCACCTTAATCGGGTTACAGATCGGACTAAAGGCTGACATTGAACGATAACGTTCAGCGTTTAACAAACCAATAGTCAGTGCCCCGTGTCCGCCCATGGAATGTCCACTAATAGCGCGCTTATCTGACACTGGAAATGTGGCTTCAATAATTGCTGGCAGTTCTTTAACCACGTAATCATACATCTGATAGTGACGGCTCCAAGGTGCTTGGCTAGCATTAAGATAAAATCCTGCGCCCTGACCCAAATCATAACTATCGTCATCAGCTACCTCTTCACCTCTTGGACTAGTATCAGGAGAAACAATAGCAATGCCTAACTCAGCAGCTACTCGCAGTGCGCCGGCTTTTTGCATAAAGTTTTCATCGGTACAGGTTAGACCTGAAAGCCAGTAAAGCACAGGCACTTTTTTGCCATTATTAGCCTGTGGAGGCAAGAAAATGGCAAAGCGCATGTTAGCGTTTACGGTTTTAGAATGGTGGCTATATTGCTTGTGCCAGCCACCAAAAATTTTATTTACACTGATACTTTCAATTAAAGGATCAATTGTCATAGGGTAACCTCAAGACGCTCCCCTGCTAATTACTGCAATAAAAGGGCAACGCCATACTATTAATGTGAGTGACTATCTTTCTAAAGACAGATGCGGGTTATTTATATCGCCTATTTATCAAAATGAATAACACTGCGAATACTTTCTCCTTTGTGCATTAACTCAAACGCTTCATTAATGTCTTCAAGACTCATGGTATGAGTAATAAAATCGCTCAAGTTGAATTCTCCGGCTAAATAACGTTCAACATAATCTGGCAACTCAGTACGACCTTTAACACCGCCAAATGCAGAACCACGCCATACACGACCCGTTACCAGTTGAAATGGACGGGTTGATATTTCTTGTCCGGCACCGGCAACACCAATGATCACTGATTCTCCCCATCCTTTATGACAACATTCTAAGGCAGAGCGCATTAGGTTAACGTTACCAATACATTCAAAAGAGTAGTCAACACCGCCATCGGTCATTTCGACAATCACATCTTGAATAGGCTTGTCGTAGTCTTTGGGGTTAATAAAATCGGTAGCACCCAATTTTTTCGCAAGTTCGAATTTACTTTCGTTAATATCGATAGCAATAATTCGACTAGCTTTCGCCATGGTCGCGCCAATCACTGCAGACAATCCAATACCGCCAAGGCCAAAGATAGCAACAGTTGCGCCCTCTTCAACTTTTGCTGTATTCATGACTGCGCCCATGCCGGTGGTAACACCACACCCTAGTAGACAAACCTCTTCTAATGGTGCTTCTTTATTAACTTTCGCTAATGAAATTTCTGGCAAGACGGTGTATTCAGAAAAAGTTGAACAGCCCATATAGTGAAAAATAGGCTGACCATCTTTGTAAAAGCGGGTCGTGCCATCTGGCATCAAACCTTTGCCTTGTGTCTCACGAATTTTTTGGCAAAGGTTGGTTTTACCCGATAAACAGAATTTACATTCACCACACTCTGGTGTGTATAATGGAATAACGTGATCGCCTACCTTAACACTGGTTACACCTTCACCTATTTGTTCAACAATACCACCGCCTTCGTGACCTAAAATAACGGGGAAAATTCCTTCTGGATCCTCTCCAGATAAGGTAAAGGCATCGGTATGACAAACACCAGAGGCAATAACCTTAACTAACACCTCTCCTTTTCGAGGTAGCATGACATCGACTTCTTCGATAGATAGGGGCTGATTAGGGCCCCAAGCAATAGCCGCTTTCGATTTTATAAATTTATCTGACATCGTTATTCTCACTTTTCAATTAATAGATATTTTGATGGGATTAGCATCTAGTCGAATTTGTTACAGTAACATTAGTTTACTCAACTTATTTAAAGATGATAATACGCCTAATACGTAATTAACTTTTACCCCTTGGTAACAATCTAAAGGACATAGTTACCAAAAAGTGAAAGCATTTTGTTAAAAATTTTGATCTACATTGTTCATCTTAATGACTGTGTCCTTGGGCAAGATTTATCATAGCAATACCAACAGCAACTAACCCCATGCCTAGCCATGTTGTTAAATCAAGATGCTGACGGTAAATCAAAGCAGACAATAAAGTCACGGTTATAATGGCAAGCCCGGCCCATAGCGCATGGACGATACCAACTGGCATGCCTTTCATTGCTTGACCTAAAAAAATGAATGCTGCTAAATGTCCAAGTAAAACTAAAGCACTTGGCAGTGGTTTACTAAAACCATCAGTCTCTTTTAATGCTACATGAGACATCGCCTCAGCAGCGACACCTAAAAAAAGGAATAACCAACTCATCTTTATTTCCTATAATGTTATACGAACGGTCACTGTTAAAGGTCTAAAGTAATTTTAAATAAGCTACTTTTGTGGCCACTAACAATGTCTTGTTGGTGGCTAGTATAGTTATTTCTATATAAATGATAATATGCTAATTTGTAAATTCACTTGTACATATAGGTAATAATCATGCAGTGGGATGGCATCAGCGAATTTGTTTACGTTGCGGAAAATGAAAGTTTTACCCTCGCCTCAAAGAAAATGGCGATATCTACCGCACAGGTGAGTCGACAGATAAGTGCATTAGAAAAACGCCTTAATATTAAGTTATTTTATCGAACAACTCGCAAAGTATCATTAACAGAAGAAGGCCGTGTTTTTTATCAGCATTGTCGCAGTGTTCTCGATGGTCTCGATGCTGCTGAGCGGGCTATCACAAATTTGCAGTCAAAACCCCAAGGCAAAATTAAATTAACAGCGCCTGTTGCCTATGGTGAAAAACAAATATTACCGCTAGTGAATAATTTCATAAAACAATATAGCGATGTTGAAGTATCGGCTTATTTAAGCAACCGCCAAATAGACATTGTTGAAGAAGGCTATGACCTAGCAATTCGCCTTGGTAAGTTAAGTGACTCGACCATGATGGCAAAAAAACTTGGCAAAAGAACAAACTACCTTTGTGCATCACCACAATACTTAGAAAAACAGGGAGTACCCCATTCTATATCAGAGCTTAATAAACATAGTTGTTTGTTGGGTACATTAGACTACTGGCATTTTAGAGAGTCTGACCGAGAAAAAAGTATCCGCGTAACCGGTAGATTAAGATACAACAATGGCTACAGTCTGATGGACGCCGCACTAAAGGGCTTAGGGATAGTTCAGTTACCCGATTATTATGTTCAACAACGCATAGAAAGTGGTGAACTGGTGACCCTATTAGATAATTACCGTGCGCCTGATGAAGGAATATGGGCAATTTACCCTCAGAATCGCCATTTATCGCCTAAAATAAGACTGCTGGTTGATTACTTAGCTGAACAGTTACTTTAATCTTCAGCTTTATTAAATTACCGAACAAGGCTGTAAAGCTTAAGTCATAACATAAAATAGTAGCGGTTAGGTTTGCCGCTATTATCTTACATACAGTCCACCTAAGCCTCCAAAGTCATGCCGCGCAGATAAAGAGACAGCAATAAAAGGAAAGTAGTAATGATCAATCGCCTGTTTTATCCGTTAATCATCCAACAGGCTTTCGAGTGAATGTGTAACGCCCATTCGTTGATGTACTACTGGACTTGTTGTGGTGTATAACGTTGGAATACGGTCTTTTTCTAAAACAGTTTCCGCAATCGAAAAGGCCGCTAAGGCAGTTTCGTGGAAGCCACTTAAAATCAACTTTCGTTTACCCGGGTAATAATTAATATCACCAACGGCATAGATACCCGGCACTGAGGTTTGAAAAGATTGTGTATCTACTTTTATCTGGTGTTGGTGCATGGCAAGTTGCCAATTTGCTATCGGACCAATCTTGGGTGACATACCAAAGAATATAACAAGTTCATCAAGTTCCACTCTACGTTTGATGCCATCTTTTGAATTTACTGTTAGGCCAGTTAGCTTATTATCTTTTTGCTGAAAGTCGCTCACTTGACCACATAAAAATTGCATTTTTAGTTCTTCACACAAGGCGAACATTTCATTCACGCTACTTGTAGCGGCTTTAAATTTTGTACTACGATGAATAAGCAAAACACTATTAGCCGTTTTCTGTAGGCTCAAACTCCAATCAAGTGCGGCATCTCCGCCACCTAGCACAACGACGTTTTTATCTTTAAAGTGTTCTATATTATTGATTCGGTAGAACAGTTGTTTATCTTCAAACTGATCAATTAAGGGTATTTTTAATTTAACGGGTGAGAAGGCACCATTACCAGCAGCAATAATCACCGCGCGACAGTGAATAAGCGTATTCTTGTGCGTGGTAACTGAAAAAGAAACATCCGACAATTTATTAATGTCTTCGACCCGCTCGCCCAATAAAAAAGTTGGCTTAAAGGGAGCCGCTTGCTCATAGAGATTTTCTATAACTTGGCTTGCCTTAGCATTAGGCAAAGCAGGAATATCATAAATAGGCTTATCTGGATAGAGTTCAGTGCATTGGCCACCAACTTCTGGCAAGCTGTCAATAACAACCGATTTTAATCCTTGTAAACCAAGCTCAAATACTTGAAACAAACCAACAGGGCCTGCACCAATAATTACAACGTCTGTCGTTAAGGTTTTCATAAGTACCTCCTCAGTACCATTAGCTTATATTTATGGCAGATCTAGCGCCTTGAAATATCAGTCTATTGTCATTTTTATAATCAATATAAATCACTACGGTGCTTTATTGATTTACCCTTAGCAGGGTTAGCATTTAACGAGTTAAAAAATCACCTATCATCCATACTCAAAATGGTTCGCTACTGCTATTCTATAAATTTTTTTTCAAGTCGATGCTCAATTTATTCATCTACCCTGCTCGTCTTTTTTAACCAAGGTTTAAAGAATAACGCACTGGAAAAAAACAAGATAAAAGCTTGCGTCGTGATGCCTTGCCACGTTGAATTAATACCTAGCCACGCGAAATGAAAGTCAATAGGAAAGCGCGTAATACTAATAATAGCGGCTTCTTGCAGCGCTGTTATCGCTTTACCCGCGAGAATAAATGACAAGGCTAATAGTAAATACGTTGTTATTGAAAAGAATCGCGCTATTGGTAATTTAATAGAATATTTAATCATTAACCAGGCCACGACAACTAGCATAGCCGCTGCTGCCCCAAAGCCACTAAAAAGAACAAATTGCTGTGAGGGGTTTGTCTGGGTTAACAATGATTGATAAAACAGTACTGTCTCAAAAACCTCACGATAAACCGCAATAAACGCTAAGCCAGATATTCCCCATAAAGCACCTGATTTTAAACTTTTATTAATATTTTGTTGAACATAACGTTGCCATTGATCGGCTTGCGTTTTGCTGTGCATCCAAAAACCAACATAAAAGAGCACAATTGCAGCTAACAGCGCGGCAACCCCCTCCATAGTTTCACGGCTAGCACCGCTAATCGTCACTAATTTTTGTGCCACTAACCAAGTTAACCCACCCGCAATTAAGGCTGCTATCCATCCAAAATGAAGATATTTAATGGCTTCTTTTTTATTGGACCGTACCAGTATGGTAAAAAGCACCAGCACAACCAATAGCGCCTCTAAGCCCTCTCGTAACAAAATAATAAAACTGGCACTAAATAAAGCTGTGTCTGATATAACTGAGTCATTGAGTAAAAATTCAGCTTGTTCTATTTGCAGCAAAATTGCAGAAACAGATACAGCAAAGTCACCCGAGCCTTCCTCGTTGTTAATTTCATTGCGCAAGCCTAACAAGTTAAATTCAATCATTTTACGTAACGAACTATCATAAGCGTCGAGGTTATTTTCAACAAGCTCGAACCCATCTAAGTAGGCACTCACCGCAAATTGTTGGGCAAGTATAACGTCATTATTTTTGTAAGCGGCAAGTGCTTTTTTAAGTTGATCACGCGCGATTGTTAATGGCGCCTTAGTTGCAGAAAACAGTTCCTCAGGGTTAGATCTAAGCTGCTCAACAAAACCTTTTTCCAAGTCAGTTTTCGCCCTATACAATTCGTTAGGGCTATACTGAACAAGTTCGGCGAGTGAGAGTTCAAGTGCATTATTTTCTTGTCGTTTTTCATCAAAAACAAAAGCTAAACTACCCGTATAAAATGCTAACGACCAACGTTGTTTTGCCGTTAAGCTCTTAAATGAAGGCATAGCAGTGCCGTCAAGACCGCCGGTTACCACATCATATAATCCTAGAATAGAACGGTCTAAAGCACGTGTTCTTTCGTTAAAATTAGTAGGCTGTGGACTTAGTTGCCTTGCAAGCTTCCCGTCTCCTTTACCCGTTACACCATGACAACTGGCACAATTATTTTGAAATAATTGCTTTACCCTAGATGCTGAAAGTAAAGATGTTGGTAACGATAACTGCGGAGAGTTATTTATCAACAGGTTTTTTAATTCACTGGTCAGCATTTGTATTTCGACAAGTGTTTTTTTCGCTTGTACCGCAGAGAGAAGTGATTTCGATAACTTAATCATGGCTTGTTCACCCGGCTCTCTCACCGATCTTTCAGCAATAATGTTAGAAAAATCAAGCATTTCTTGATACTCACCTTGATCAATAACTTTGCCATTACTGATGGCAGAAGCATAATCAACACTAATATATTCAGTGAGTTGTAAAAGTTGACGTAATCCTTCTGTATCGCTGCTCGCCGATGTTTGCGTTGAGATAAGATAACCAATAACAAAAAAAACATGAATAAATTTGCGCTTTAATGAGCGCATTGAAAAAGTCATTAATTTTTGAAAATAACGAGAAAGATAATAAGTCATAAATAACCCTGTAACGCAATTGAGAATGATTCTCATTATACTACATAGAATAAGGATAATGTTAAATATTTATAAAAATAAAGTACTATAGTATCGGTTTAAGTTCTAACGGTTAACGTATGTCCCCTTAAATTAAATGTTCGCTTTTAATAAAGCACAATAATAGTTTATCGACTAATGAACCTCCCCCTTTATAGCCAATAATCTCCTCAAAGAGATAACAGTAAAGTTTGACCCTAAAGCAGGTCAGGCGTTACTATGATGAAGTTCTAGTAGGCTTTAGCTAAAATAGCTTTGCCAATTTACTCACCTAGTCGTAACATAAACATCCATATTTGAAATATTTACACCAACGCTGAACGGTTATACGTTCCTTAACAAAAGTGGCCGTATGTACAAAACTAAAAAAAGCACCAAACCCCAAGAAATTTCTTACAAACGTGTTCAATCATACATGATGTGGATGATCGAGAGATACGGTGATTACTCAGCAAAATCTTTATTGCAAAAAGCCAATTTATTATTCAAAGATGATACTCAATATAATCAAACTGCCTTAGATTATTTAATTGAACACGAAATTATAGATGATGCTCGTTATGCTAAAAGACTAACGCTTAGTCTGGCCGAAAGTAAAATAGGCCCAAATAAAATAAAAGAGAAACTTTATGCTAAGGGTTTTCAATCAACAACCATTAATGAGTGTGTCAATGAACTTGAAACGTCAGAAGATGACTATTTTGATAAAGCGTTGGCGTTAAAAATAAGAAAATTTGGTGAAGAGCCTATTACCGATATAAAGTTGAAGCAAAAAGCTTTACGCCATTTAACGGCAACCAAAGGATTTTCATATGCCATTGCCAATAAAGCGATTACTTATAACCCTGAACAAGAAGAATAGGTAGTTTGTCATTAAGGCTTTATTTTATAACAAACAATAAAATTAAGACCCTGTGCTTTATACAGCTTCACCACAAGAATAGTGCGCTAATATAAGATCAATATCTTCGCCAGCTTTATTGTTAGTAATCATCAAATACTTTTTTAAACTGACCATTTTTTTTCAATACAGAGATGGCTTGGTTGATTCGAGGAAGTAAATTTTCGTGTTCTTTTCTTAATCTAATAACGATATCACCTTTAGTATGTAAAGAAGCGAGTGCTATTGACGTTTGATGTTTTTCAGCCCAATATTGAGCCGCTCTTTCTTCTATAATGGCAACCTTAAAGCGCCCTTTTACCAGCCCTTTGACTAATTCACTTTCTGATAAAAAATCAGCGCGAGTAAACTTGTCATCATCAAAATAAGCATAGCCTGCTACGGTGCCGACTAACTGCCCATAAGCCATTTCTGCTTGATTGAACTCTACTGCAACATTGGGCAATGTAACAAAGTATTCTGTTACTTCAAATAAAGGAACACTGCTAACATAATCAACACCAATAATTTTATCTTTAAACCAATTTGGGCTAACAACATCGAAGTCAATTTGTCCTAATTCCAATGCGGTCACCGCTCTTTTTACCGGGAGATAGCTGGTTTCAGTAGGAATGGCTGCTTGCATCATAATAAGCTCAATTAACGCGATAATAATACCGGGTTTTTGTTGATTGCCACTATAACCAAACGGCACCCAAGCCTTGGTGCTGCCAAGATCATATTTTAAAGTACTAGTAACAGTTTCAGTCGCACTACAGACAAAAGATCCGAGCGTCATTGAAGTAGCGATTAAAAATATCACTACATTAACTATACGTTTCATCTTTGGTATTATCACTTGAAAAGTCACTATGTATACCCCCGAGAATACTTATTTTTTACTAAACAGAGTGTAAAAAAACTCAGCTACATTTTTAAAATTAACAGTTAAATAATCCATTAGGCTAGTCACTATAATCTTAGTTGCTTTGACAGGAATAATGGAGTTACCTATAACATAGCGCGATTCACAGTCTAATTCGACTGCCTATTTACCTAATTAAGCTATAACGATTATTCACAGAAACGCTTATCCTAAACGCGTAAATAAATGTTAATAATAAAGAGTTGAAATAGGGTTAATAAGATGAGCTTATTAACATTAGTTTTAATAATTTTATCTCTTTATTAAATAGTGCTAATTATCTAAATAAGTTAATAATATTTCAGACCATACTTTATTATTATCAATATTTTTAATAATGGGTTCAATATCTTCAAAAATAGCCTTATCTTTAAGTAAAACCATCACTTTTCTGGCGTACCTATCATGGGGAATAAGAGATACATGAAATAAATCTCGATTTTTACTTCGCCTAGTAATATAGCCAAAAGTAGACTGGCTAATTATCGTACTGTCTATTCTTTTACTGATCAGCATATTAAGCAATGCCTGTTCACTAATTGTATCAATACGATTTATTCTTTTTTTAGTCACTAGCTCATTAATACCATAGTAATAAAAGCCTCGCACGCCACCAAAAACATATTTTTCTAAAGAGGATGGTTCACTATATTCAATCGGTTTATCTTTTAAAGAGATAACTTCATCTTGGTCGGTGAAAACCGTTGAAGTCCACAAATATTTAGTCTCTGCTTTGTCTTTAAACCAGATAGGATTAACGCCTAATAATACCCCGTTTAACTTTTTTTGCTTGATCATATGATCAATACGTTTGCGAGGAATAAAGACTGTTTTAAAGCTATATTTATGACTTTCACTGTTTAATAAAGTAGAAAAATCATAATAAAGCCCTTTTTCGTTTTTCAAGTCAGTGATAAACGGTGGCTTAAGATGATAAACATAGACATTAACAGCAATTTTTTCGACAGCTTGAGAACTAAAAGAAAAGCAAAAATAAAAAAATATAACAAGAATAAGTTCTTTGGTTACCATCATATAGTGAAAGCCTTTTGCTTTTGATAACGTTTGGTTTTATTAATAGTAGCACTTGATTTAAGTTAGCTAATAAATATTAAAAATCACAGTCAAAAGTGACCATAACTTTAGTTATTTTTAAACCTTAATATAATGCTAGGATATAAAAATAAGGCGCAAAGGTAAACTCTTGTATAATTTAGATTATTCCCCATATAAATAAATGTTCTTAAAGCTAATAATTTAGTTTATTAAAGCTATTTTATTAAAATACTCTTTAGTAAATTCAATAAAAGCGTTCAATTTATTCGACTGGTGAATTAATTGAGGATAAATCATAAAAATGGTCTTCCCTGCTGGCATTTCACTTTCAAGTATAGCCACTAACGTTCCCTCCTTAATCTCTTGGTCGACTAAATAGTCAGGTACCCTAATAATACCTTCGCCCTTTAATGCTAATGTTTTCAGCATATGGTTATCGTTTATTTTTAACCAACCATCTACGGGCACCTCAGCGTTTAAGAATGACCAGGTTAATTGCTCTTGTCCCCTTAAACATTGGTGCGTTTTTAAATCGCTAGGCTCCTTTGGTTTACTGTATTTATCTAAATACTCAGCAGAAGCACAACAGCAATGTTTATAGGGCAAGATAGCTTTTGCAACCATATTTAAAGGCGGGGAGTTAGTGGCACGAAAAGCCAAGTCAAAATCACTGCGATTTAGATCAAAACGGGTGTAACTGGTATCGATAGAAAACTCAATAGCAGGATGTAAGGCGCTAAACTTAGAAAAAATGTCGAGTAAAAACCTTTTGGTAAAGAGGCTTGGTGCTGTAATTTTTATAACACCTTCAATAGCATTGCCTTTATGACCAGCATTTCGTTCTAATTCTAAAACAGAATGACGAATTTTATTTACACCTGTTAAAACACTCTCACCTTCTGCGGTTAAGCGAACACTCCGTGTCGAGCGGATCAACAAAGCAAAACCCATCTCCTTTTCTAATCGACGAATTTGAGCAGATAAATGCCCTCTTGATATTTGTAAATGTTGTGCCGCGACCGTAAAGCTTAAATGGCGGGCAACTTCACTAAATAACATTAATCGCTCAAGTTTTTTATGCTCTTTATTCATCATCTTTTGCGCTTATTGTGTGTTATATAAAACAATGAATTTTATTTTGTTATATATTCATTTGCAAATTTTTAGTGAAAAATACCTAGTCTTGTTATTACCTGCTTTATGCACGGCTGTAATTAATTTCACCAGCAGACGCTAATGCAGTCACTAAAGTATTACGGCATAAAATAGTAAAACAAAAAACGACAAATCAATAACTTGATTAACAAATTTGAATAAAAATAGGCATAAGAATGTTAAATATAGAAAATAAATGGGCGCTAGTAACGGGAGCTAGTCGAGGGGTCGGTCTTCGTGTTGCGAAAGAGCTTGCTAAACAAGGCTGTAAACTCATCATTCATTCTCGACAATTAGCTGGTACTAGAGATTTGCTTAATGAATTAACCACAGCGGGTCATGAAGTTTATGCTGTAGCGGCTGAACTTAATTCAATCTCTCAAGTAGAGCATTTAATTACCGAGGTGAAAGCCTTGAGTAATAATCACCTAGACATACTGTATAATAATGCAGCAATCATGACCAAGTATCAGCCGCTCTTTGCCCCGACGGCAGAGGAATACCTACACAGTTTTATGGTTAATAGTATTACTCCGGCTAAATTATGTGATGCTTTTCTTCCAGGCATGCTAACGCGTAATTGGGGACGTATTGTTAATGTTTCTTCAGGCATTAGTAATCAACCTGAATTGATGGCATATAGTTGTTCAAAAGCCGCTCTTGAAAGGTATGTGCGCGACATGATGCCAACGCTATTAGGCACTAACGTCTTAATGAACTTACTCGACCCTGGTTGGTTAAAAACAGACCTTGGCGGCACATTTGCCCCTAACGATGTCGATTCAGTAATGCCCGGCGCACTTATTCCCATACTATTGGAAAAAGAGCAAGGGAGTGGTATTTTATTTTGCGCCCAAGATTATGTTGGTTAACATTATACTTAGTATCAGGCTTAAGTATCGAGCTTAACTATCGAGCTTAAGCATCGATGGGCTAATGACGCTTTATTAAAGATAGCTAGTCTGTGGAACAAAGAGCATTAGATCGATGAAAAAATAATTTTATTTGTACTTTTATCTTGAGTAATAGTTAATGAAATCACTAAAAAATAGAAACATACGTTGGGGAATTATCGGTTTAGGTAACATAGCCAATAAATTTGCAACCGACTTATTAACGCTGAAAGATGCTGAGCTATATGCCGTTGCTTCAAGAACACAGCAAAAAGCCAATGATTTTGCCGATAAATATCACGCTACTAAAGCTTACAGCAGTTATAAGGCGCTCGTAAATGATGAAAATGTTGACGCTATTTACATAGCAACACCACATTCAATGCATAAAGAAAATGCGCTGCTGTGCTTAGAGCAGGGTATCGCGGTGCTATGTGAAAAACCTTTTGCCATGAATACAGATGAAGTGCAATGCATGATTGATGCTGCAACGGCAAATAATACTCTGCTAATGGAGGGGCTCTGGACCTATTTTCTTCCCCATTATAATTTTGTTTTAAATAAACTGACTGATAAAACTTACGGCAATCTACGTAAAGTTGAAGCAGATTTCGGTTTCGCAAGAGAATTTAACCAAGAAGCTAGGCTGTTTAATAAATCATTAGGCGGAGGCAGTCTTTTAGATATTGGCATTTATCCTATTTTTGCAGCACTAACTACCCTTGGCGTGCCCGAGACCATGACCGCTGATGCAACATTTTTTGCTAATGGCGCAGATTCTTCCTGTTCCATGGTCTTTAACTATAAAAATAACGTGGTAGCCTTATTAAAATCGACACTCTTGGAGTCGGCGCCGAGTGAAGCTGTGTTTTATTGTGAACAAGGCAATATTAAAATTAACAGTGGCTTTAACAGTCCTTCAACCGTCACTTTAATAACTGATACAAAAGAAGAAGTTATCTCTTTTAATAGCAAAACATTTGGCTATGATCATCAAATCAACCATTTCAATGAACTGTTACGTCAAGGGAGAAAGGAAAGCCATATCATGACCTTTAATTTTAGTCGCCAGCTTATCGAGACTTTAGATAGCGTTAGAAAACTTATTGATTTGAAATATTAATTGTAGATATTAATTGTAGATATTGATTGTAGATATTGATTTGAAATCTTGATGGTTAGCACGATTAAAGTCATGTTAATGGTATCGCCCTTTTAACGCCAAGCGTCTTAAGCAATAAGCCATTATCAATGCATATAACGCGATAATAATGGCTTTATTTTAATGACGATTTATGACTGTTCTATCGGTAACAAGGTTATTTCAACACGGCGGTTAAGCTCGCGACCTGCAGCTGTTTTGTTCGTTACTGCCGGTTGTGTTTCACCAAAGCCAACAGTTTCTAAACGGTCACTAAGGATTTTTTGTCCACGAAGATAATTAGCGACTGAGCCAGCTCGGTCTTCAGACAATTTTTGGTTATGCTGGGCAGAGCCACTAGAGTCAGTGTGACCAGAAACAACAATAATGGTTTGGTTATATTCTTCAAGCACTAAAGAAACAGAATCTAATACGCTAGTAAAATTGCTGTTAATGTTTGAGCTGTTCGAAGCAAAAGTAATGTTGCCTGGCATAACAAGGTTAATTTTGTCGCCGTCACGCACAATACTCACACCACTGTCGCGCAATTGCTTACGCAATTTAGCTTCTTGAGTGTCCATATAGTAGCCAATACCACCACCGATTGCGGCGCCACCTGATGCTGCTGCTAAAATACGTTTGTTGCGTGTTCTGCTGTCTTTGTCTTTATTGTCTATAAAGGCAATGACTGCTGCTAAGCTTGCGCCTGCAGTTGCGCCTATAGCTGTTTTACTGGTTTTACTTTCACCTGTGTAGGGATCAAATGTTGTACAGGCTTGTAGCAATAATATCGCAGATGCGGTGGTGATTATTTTTTTCATGGTGAATTTCCTTTATTGGCCTTATTGCTTATTGTACAAAGCTTGGGCTATTAATAAATTACTGCAGGGGCAGTCTTGCCATTATTGCTTTTCGTCTATGTATTTTAAGGCACAAAAAAACCCGATGGAGACTCGGGCCTGAATATATAACGAAAATACATATATCTAAAACAGCACTAATTTTATACTTAATATTTATAACATTCAAGCTACCTAAATTAATTACTGATGTTATATTTACTGAGAAGTGTTGTACCAAGAGCGTTAACTACTATATCTTAGCGGCATGAGTATTCTATGGAAAAACCAATGACGTTAGCAGCAGATTTTAGACATTTTATTGACGGCGAGGGCAACATTCTCGAACTTACTGACCAAGCAAAAGTAGTTTTTATTTTTCTGAGTAAAATTGTATTAGCCCTTTCTGAAAATATTGAGCAACCGCTCGTTCACGTTAACTTAAAATGTAATACTCGTGCTAAACAACTCTCGTGTACTGGAGAAATTGAAGCTAAATCAATAACCTTAGGGGTAATTGAATGGCATTGCGACACTTGCCAAGCTTGTGGAACGATTACTCATTGGCAAGGAAGTCGTTGGGACAAGCAGCAACGCGTTATACATTAGGTCTACTGTAGTAATAAAATATTGCTAGATAATAAAAGAGCGAATGCTAGACACGAACGCCAGCGCTTAAAATCTTCAGAACATACGATTTTAAGAGAACGTTCGTGGTTTACATTACGGGATTTAGCTAATTAATCGTGTCGATAATAATCACTTCACAGTCAATTAACGCCCTGAGTAAAATTGTCGTTGACTGAGTGACTTCAGCGCCATCTCCTGCGTTCATGGTGATAATTTTTGAGCTATCCTCTACTTTAAACATACCTGCTGAAGCTAATATATAAGCTTGATGGTCAATGTTATGCTCAATAACGGTTCCTTTCGCTAATTTCCCTCCATATATGCGCGTTTCTTGGTTAATAAACAGCGCCTTATTTTTATCTGCTGGGTAGCCTGATACTAACAATGTCAGTGCTGATAGCTGCTCAGTAGGAAATCTCTTACTTTCCCAGCGAGGTGCCACATCGATTTTATTAGTTTCAATCCAAATTTGATAAAAAGTTAATGGATTTTTAGTGCGATTATATTCTGAATGCACAAGACCTGTACCTGCACTCATCACTTGAACTTCACCTGCTTTCGTTGTGCCTTTATTGCCGGTACTGTCTTGATGAGTGAGCGCACCTGAACGAATAAAACTGATAATTTCCATATTACGGTGTGGGTGCGAAGGAAAGCCCATGCCCTGTTCAACCCAATCATCATTAACAACACGTAACTTTCCAAACCCCATCCGGCTTGGATTGTAATAATTAGCAAAGCTAAAATGATGTTTAGATTTAAGCCAGCCATGGTTAGCGCTACCTAAGCTTTTATAAAGATAATGTTTTATCATCAAATTTCCTCAGTATTTATTTATCTAGCTTTATTTACCAGTCAAACCTTAAACCTATTAACCCTTAGTATTGACGCTTACGGTCATGTGGCGCATCAAAGTGTTCCGCTGCGCCCAAAGGAACAATACCTGTTGGATTAATCGTTAAATGACTCGCGTAGTAATGAGTCTTAGTGTATTCCAAGTCAACCGTCTCTTTAATGCCAGGTACTTGATAAAGTTCATTAACATAGTTCTTAATATGATGAAATTCGCTGATTTTTTGGCGATTACACTTAAAGTGCCCATGATATACCGCATCAAAACGGATCAGTGTGGTGAACAAGCGCCAATCAGCTTCGGTTATTTTGTCAGCCACTAAATACCGCTGTTTTGATAAGAGTACGTCTAGCCAATCTAAGCTGTCAAATAAGCTGTGGTATGCGTCATTATACGCCGCTTGTGTCGTCGCAAAACCTGCTTTATAAACACCATTATTAATAGTGTCATAAATACGCGTATTTACCGTTTCTATGGCTTCTCGTTGCTCAACGGGATAGTAATCATCAACATTACCTGTTAACTCGTTGAATGCTGAATTAAACATTCTACTGATTTCAATGGATTCATTATTAACAATCGTCTGAGTTTTTTTATCCCATAAAATAGGGACTGTCACGCGTCCTTCATAGCTAGGATCTGCTTTTAAATATAATTGGTAGGCATAATCTAACTGATAAAGTGGATCTCCCTTATCACCAAACGTCCAACCATTTTCCATCATTTTAGCTTCAACAACACTCACCGAAATAATTGTTTCAAGTTGTTTTAACTTTCTAAAGATTAGTGTTCTGTGTGCCCAGGGGCACGCCAACGAAACATATAAATGGTAACGGCCCGCTTCTGGTTTAAATAGACTATTAACATCTGATGAAATTTGACTTCTAAAGCGGCTATCTTGACGAACAAACTGCCCTTTACTTTTATTGGTGTCATACCATTGGTCGACCCATTTACCGTTAACGATTAATCCCATAACAAACTCCTTAAATTTATTGATTTAGCCATTATTACTGTTACTGGCAGGTGATTTAGCTATTTTACATGTTAAGTATTTTTAATTAGCTTTCGGTATACGTGACGATCAATAGAGTATTTTCCGCCACCTTGCACAAATAGCGCAAGCGTTATCGCTAGTAACGATAAGGCAAACTCATAACCGTTATTACTCATAAATAGACCATTACTGATATGAACACTAAAGATGGCCACTATCATGGTAATAGCCAAGACAAAACTGACAGGTCTAGTGAGAAAACCAATCAATAATAATATCCCGCCAAAAAACTCAGCACTACCCGCCATTAATGCCATAAAGAAACCCGGCTCAAGCCCTATAGATTGCATCCACTGTCCGGTTCCCTCTAACCCATAACCGCCAAACCAAGCAAATAACTTTTGTGCACCATGAGCGGTAAAAATCAACCCGGCAATTAATCGTAGCGGTAAGCTTGATAAAGATTGTTCAGTTTTAGTGATACTATTGATGGTATTTATAAATGACATTTTAATACTCTTTAATGACTAATGATTTAATATGTAGCTATTGTAAAGGTTGAGTTGATATCGAATAACCCCTATTATTTGTTTGTTATGTTCAAATAATTTGAACAATTAAATATCTGGATAATAGCCATGAAAATGCCACCTATTAGTATTGAAGCATTACTTGTATTAGATGCTATTGAAACGCGTGGCACTTATGCGGCCGCAGCAGAACAATTGAATAAAGTTCCTTCAGCGCTTTCTTATATCGTTCAAAAGCTAGAAGAACAGTTAAACGTGACACTCTTTCAACGACAAGGCCGTCGCGCCGTGCTAACGCCAGCCGGCAAGCATTTATTATCAGAGGGCCGTAAAGTACTAACAGCCATTAATACCCTTTCAGAACAAACTCAAACAATTGCTAATGGCTGGGAACCCAAGATCCGTATTGCTTGCGATTCCATTATTGATATAAAAACTATTTTTAAAGGCATAGAAGCATTTTTAATCGCCCATCAAAATATTGAAATTGATGTGCGAGAAGAAGTAATGAACGGCACGTGGGAGGCATTAATTGAAGATAAGGTCGACTTAGTTATTGGCGCTCCTTCACCTGTGCCCAATCAAAAAGGTATTAGGGCAATAAAAATTGCAATGTCTGAAAATGTTTTAGTGGTTAACAAAGTACATCAATTAGCCTTTCTTAAAGGGCCGCTTGAATCAGCACACTTATCAAAATATAGGAATGTCGTCGTTCATGACTCAGCCCAACATGAGATCCCCTGGTCAGTTAATATTATCCAGGGCAGTCAACATTTCTTTGTCAGCTCGATTGCGATAAAAATTGAAGCGATTATTGCAGGGATTGGCATCGGATACTTACCCAAAAACCTCATCCAACATCATATTGAATCAGGCCAACTGGTAGTTATTAAATTAGCAGAAGAGCGCCCACTGCAAGACTTATTTATGGCATGGAAAATAACCAACAAAGGTAAAGGATTAAAAAAATTAATCGCTATCTTATCAGCACAATAAACTAGCAATAATAGTTAACCTTAAGCCTTTAATTATTAATATAAATATCATTAATACAAAAGTAGACGTTTTTATCTATTTCATTTAAAGTCGCCTCCACAATTTGTAGCTTAAAAGCTAATTTTTTCTGCCGATAACTTTATTTACGGCATAAGTGTGTGAGAGACCTTTCGATGAATAATAACCTTTGGGAACAACTATTTTCTATCAGCGATACCTTAAATGAATCTGCAGAATCAAAAGAAGAAAAACTCAAAATATTAATCAAGCATTTAGCCTCTATTAATATCACCCATGAACGTTCATTTGATCCAGCCGAAAATTTTGAAGCCTATGTCGCAGTAAATTTATGTGAAGCTATACATAAAGTTTTAAAGTAAAGTGTAATGCATTAATGTGAGCTTAGTTAACGTACGTTTTTTTCACTTTAGTAGTGAGATATTATAGGGAAAAAAACGACGACTATTTGGCCAGCTAGGTTGTAAATTAACATATTAAAAATAGATACAAGTGTGCTTTACATTAATAGTTCTCAGTCATTAATGAGTTTATAAACTTCAAGCAAGTGCTTTATCGATCGCTGCATGCCAGTAATGATTCCCTGGATCTGATGGAAACCCTAATGCATGCTGCCAAATATTTTTGGCCTTAGTTTCATCTCCAGCTTGTCGAAGTGCAATGCCAAAATCGTAGTAATCTCGTGCAGCAGCTTCACGATTAGACTCTATATCTATATCACGTTCAAAAAAGTAATCTTGCCAATATGCAACAGCTGCTTGTGAATTTTTTTTCAAACACGCTAATCTAGCCTGATAAGGTAATAGTTCTTTGGGACCTCTCTCAGATTTTAACCAACGATTTTGCTCAATATTTTTAAAAGCGGCTTCTGCATCTGACAAAATTTTGTAGCGGTAAGCTATTTCAAATTTATGAGCCCAAATATTCATGATCCAACGTTTAGCTGTTGGGCTTCTATCACTTTCATCCTGAAATATTTGTAAGGCTATATCTAGTTGTGTAACGTAATCATTTGTTGAAATGCTATCATCGAACCACCGAATACGAAATTCAACACATCGGCTTATAGAGCCACCTATTTTGTTCCCGTTATTATCTGCACGATTAGCACTTTTTTCTAACCAATTTGCAGCCTCACAGAATTCACCTCTCAGATAATTAATGTACCCAAGATCATACTCGATTCTCGAGCATTCAGCTTGATCTGGTTGAGCCGTAGCAATGAGCTGAGAAAGAACCTTTTGAATAACCTTGGTGGCACCTTTTAGATCATTATCTCTTCGTAGCATATTACCATGACGAGCCATGAAGGCTTGTTGATAACAAAGCTGAATATTTTTACTGTGCTCGGTCTGATTTAATTTTAACCACCTATTCTCTGAACCTGTTTTCAAAAATGCTTTATAAAAGCAAAGGTTCTCTCGGTAAATGAAATTTGCATGTACATCTTCGACACTAAGAATATCACTATCTACATTGCCTAATGATACTAAAGCATCAATTAAAGAAAATATAAGAGATTCAACCTTTAAGTTGAGAAGCTTCTGATTAATAATATGTTGATAAAGATTTGATATTTCATCAAGACATTCAAATCCCATACCTGAATTTATTTTTGCAGTAATAAATGATTGATCCATAACTTGAATTAATCGTTCTAAGTTACCTGCTTGAAATAACTGATAGGGTAATTCAACTAATTTACGTTGATTATAAATCTTTATTTGCCCACCTAAGGTAAGTGGTTGACTATCAAAATACTTAGCAAGATGAAAATGATGACTATTGTCTTTTAACTTTTTTTCAGCTACTTGCTGTATTTGTCGATGAAAAAAGCAAAGCACCTCAACATCTTGAAGATTTCGAATCATTAAGTAAGGTTTTAATTCCGCGCGAAGGCGCGCCCAAATAACAATCGGTAACTTATTCTGTAAATTTAACTGATGAAACTCATTTTTAATCGCCTTCATTACTTCAGGGTCATCCGAAAGCACATCCAAAAGTTCTTTTTCTGTCATCCCATATCTACCAGCACATAGGTATGCCAAACTTCTTTCTACAACAAGAACGTTATGGTGACTAATCTGATATAGGTTATCAATAAACTCACAGATGATGCCACTCACATCAGAGGCTAGCTTTGGAATACAGGTCGAACTCCAGCGACTTGCTTCGTCAAATGCCAAACGAAGGTATAAGGGTGTCCCTACATTTTGAAATAGCGCCATAACATAAGAACGCTGCAAAGTACTTAGTGTTCTTTGCTCATACTCCAACCATTTATTAAGAACAATTTCACCTTCGTGAGATGATAGAGCGGGCATATAATATGGTTTCTTTTTATAGATACTTTTCAGGTTATCAATATAATGCCCCTCTAATGAAGTAATCACTAATTTCAAGTGACTGGGTAAATATTCAGGAATCCATAACAAATTTTCATTATCGACGAGCTGATCTAATGCATCAATAAGCAAAATAAGTGTCTTACCCTTTTCAGCTAGCTCTGCTACCTTCTGGTTAAAAATCTTACTCAAACTTTGTAAATCCATACCTTCATAGGATTTTGGTGTCTGCATAGGTTCTGCTGTAAGAGATATACCTTCACAAATAGAACTGAGCAGTCCTCGCATACTAACACTTCTTGCACTTGCTCCTACGAAGCGAACAACACAAGAGTAGCCCTGGTCTTCCAGTTGAGTTGAAAGCTTGGCTATAAATGCAGATTTTCCAGCACCTGATAGACCAGAAATTATAAAAGGGGCATCGTTGGGGCTAACAATATAAGTGTTAATCGCTTTAAATAAATCATCCCGTCCAAAAAAAATTCGAGCTCTATTATCACGAAATGATAAATGTTCTTCATTTTCAATACTCACTGGGCTTGAGTACTTTTCTGCTAGAGTATCAATCTGTTTGGTTATAGCGTTTTTAAGCTTTGTAATTACCATAAACTTGAATTGTTTTTTGTATTCGCTATCAAATCCTCCATTATTAAACGTTGCTAACGATGCTGTTAATGGGATTAATTGTTCATTAGGCAAAAAAGTAAATAGTCGATTTCTAAACCTTTCTACCCTTTCAGCTGCTACCCCCCCTAATTCGAAAAAATCACTCGATTTTTTACCTTCACAAGGCTTTACGGAGCGTAAAACAGCATAAATATCTTCCATTAAGATTTGGTGATTTTCACTACACGGGGCATTAGAGTATATATTTTCTGCTGTTGTTCTAAAACCAGGAATACCTGCTATTACTTCTTGCTCTGTTGCTGATAAAAAATAGACCTCGCGTGAATCAAGTCGAATAGCTGTTACAACTTCCTGCAGAATTGCACGTAACTTACTCTCTTCTTCTAACCACTTTTCATAAGGTTGAAAACTTTGTCTACCAATGCCGTAGCGACCTTGTAAAACAAAGGCTGCAGGAACACAGTTTTCATCTAACTGATACCATTTACTAATAACATCTGAATTAACTATTTGTTCAGACTTATATAGGTGTGATTTTATTTTAACAAAATCCTTTTCTGTTATTATTCTAGGTAATGGCACCCAGCCGTATCGTTCACCAGAGAGAATAAGAAAGTTAGGCCGTGGATGTGCTCTTGATTCAGATACCTCTCGTATGCAAAGATCCAATGTTTTTTGATTAAGCTGAGCTTCTTCCGTTATTCCCCAACGTAAATCTATAGCCTGGAAACTAAAGCCCCTATTAGCACAATAAACTTCAAGCTCAGGAAAAACATCATTTTGTAGTATAGTTCGTTCCTCAGCCATATCAGAAAAAGTTGAAGATACAAACAATCGAAATGCACGAGGCAACATAAGTTCACTCTTTAAATAGTATGGGCTAATAAATAGGCAGCCAAACAATGCATAGTTAACAATATCAGAAACTTAGATGAAAAGTTAATGGTATTGTTAACCTAGCCTATTTGTTATTTAAGAACAATTAGGCTCATGTTGCTAATCTTTTGATATGAAAGTAACTATATTAACCATTCAACGGCAAACTGACTATCTGCTGGTAATAATTTATCTGCGACAAATCGATATTTAACATTTATTGGTTTACATGACTTCACTGAATTTTTTAAAGTAGCGAAGTCTTCAATATCATTTTTAAACCCCTTTGGCTGATAACAATATAGTTTCAATATCGCCAGCATATATGCTGCAGAAGATGCCATATGGGTATTACGTAATCGTTGGAATTCAGAAGTGAACTCGTCTGCTTCACTAATATTAAGGTTTTTTATACCTTTACGTAATAAGTTTGAAATTAACCTTATAAATTCTACTCGCGGAACATATTTATCTAAAAAGCTGTATTCACCCAGTGCTCGAACAGATTGCTCAAAGTCACCGATAATCAAATCGATTTCCGCTTTTTCTATGTACTGCATATCCAAACTTTTAGTTTCAATGTTATCCGCTGTTGCTATGATTTGCTCTACAATTGGAGCAAAGTCACCAGATTCTAATGAGACAACAACATCGATCCATTGCTTACGAATAAAGTGATAATTGTTTCCACCTGCAGCCCCTGAAACTATACTGTCATCTAACTTTAAAGGTATTTGTTTTAAGCCATGTTTTTTAGCGAGTTGTATTTCGTTACTAACTTCTTCTGAAGCTGCGACCTTTAATAATTTATTGCCAATAGAATGCTTTGAAGCTAATAGTACAAAAAGCTCACACTGCTCGATACCCTCTTCAATATTTTCAGCATAATTCTCGCCACCTAAAATTTTATTGGGTGCAAACCAAACTTTATGACCTGCTGCTTTTAAGCCTTCTACAATCTTGGTTGCTGCGTCTGAATCTTTGGTGCTGTAACTTAAAAATATGTTTCTCATCTTTAACTTTCCGTATTTAAATTTTTAAAATGTTCCGATGCGGTTAACTTCATGTGTTGTAATAAATTAACTTAAGACGGCTTCAGACCTTTTATGACTTTCTATTTGTGTACGGATATTCTTATAAGCTAAATCAACTAAACTATCTTTAGATTGAGACTTTGCTATTGAGTCACTTGGATCATAGTTCTTGGCAATATCACATTGTTCTTCGATATAACTCATTAATTTTTGCTGAGTGATATCTAACAATTTCACTAACTCGCTCTTGTTTGCTTCTTTAGCACGAGCGATTTCTGCTTGGTAGTATACGGTTAACTCTTCTGATTCAACTTCAAGTCGTTCTTTAACAGCAGCAATTCCACCTGCGGTGTCTTGCTCGATACTATGTGCGTCATTCTCAGCTAAGGTTTCAGAAAACTCTCTAATACTCTCATCATTCATCAGTGTTAGACTGATTTTTGCCCCACTAGTGACTGAAAGTGTAATTTCACTTCCCGTTAATTCTTGGCCAAAGCGATTACGATGAACGTCTTTACGTGTGACATTGCTGACATCTTTGTAGTAAAAAGAGTTTGACTCACGGCCAATGTATTTATCAGCAATAAAATCATAGTAGGTGGAGAAAACATCAACTTTTTCTTTTGTTAAGAAAATATATTGTATTGATCTTACCGCACAAACTAATTGCCCATTGCTATCAAAACGAACCGCTTGTTCATTTTGCTTATTAAGTCGAGGATGACTATTTTCTTGGATATACGACCAATCTTGCAGAACAATCGACTCACTTTTTTGACCATCACTTCGTTGATAAGTAATATCTGACTGATCGATATTACACTCTTGCATGGCCGCTTGCTGAATTTCATTTTCGATTTTTTGTTCAATAAGTTTATTTATTTTAACACCACTAAATAACTCATGATCTTGATGACTAGGTAAATTATTGAGTATCTCAGAGCGGTGTGTCTTAATTGTTTCAATCAAGTTACCGTAGGTTGTTAACATCACTTCAATAAGCGAAAGGTTACCCACGTTTTTAAACTGCTTACTTTTCTGACGTCGATTGCGAATAAACCAGAGCAAGGAAATGAACAGTAACGCCCCTGTACCTATAGCAAATATAATTTGTAAATCTAATAGCTTGATATGTTTAAGTGTGTTCTTGGACTCAAGCATTTTATCTACTATTGGACTGATTGATTTGACAAGCATGTCAAAGTTATCAGTTAAAAACAGTGCTACCACACCAATTCCGCCAAGGGTAATGGCGAGAAAAAAGAAAAATAAAGCTGTGAATTTAGCAAATTTTCGCTTACTACGATGTTTTTCTATGCTTTTTTCAGTTTTAGATTTTTGTAGTGTTAACTCTTCTTCAGCTTGACGCGCCAAATCAATATTTTCTTTTAATGCCGTTTTTATATTTCTTTCTATTGGCCGGTAAAAGAAATCCCAAATGATGCGATTACCGCTACTTTTTTTGAACAACAATTCTTGGTTTTCAATCTCTTTTTTACCACTTTTTAAGTGGAAGTCTCCAAATTCAAAACTATTACATGTTAGTGGATAATCATCAGTACTGGCATGTGATTCAATCCAATTCTCGCTTTCCTTACTTGCGGTCACTAACTTATCGAAGTAATCTGTAATACCAACATCTTTAACATGTTTCTCTAACAATTCCCCATCTTTAGACCACAACTGAAGTATATTATGAGTATCCTTAATTAACAGTTGAAGATTATCTAATTCAAGTACATCGGTACGAGGAGAAAAAGAGAATTTATACTGATGAATCAATTCACCCTTAGCAGACCATTGACTTGGATTTTCATTTTCAGGTTTGACAATCCAAGTGTCTGATTTAAACCACTTGATGTACTCTACAGTTTTAGTAAACCCCGTTAATTCAGCGAGTAATTCACCCGTTAATCGCCAGATTTTTGTGTCCAACTTATTCTTAATAATAAGTGTTTTCGCATTAGCAAAATCAACATCATCTAAGCAGCTAACATCAGCCTCAATGGTTGCAATACATTTATAACTTCTCATGTCCCAATGCTTAATCGTTCCATCTAAGCTGACAGACAGTAAGTTACCATTAGGAAGTTCAATTAAACCAATAATTTTACCCGTATGACCATTAAGCCTTTTAACTAATCGACCATCTTTGTTGCTCGAAATTTGAATCGCATGCTCTAAATCAACAGTCAAAAAATGATCTTTATACTCTATATTTATTAGTGCTATGGTACCTATGATACGTTCATTGTGGCGAGCAATGGTTTGCTTTTCATCTTGTTCTTTACAAACCCAATTAAAGCTATTGTCTAAGCCCCACTCTATCTCATAGATACCCAAGTCTAATCGTCTAACTTCTTCTGTTTCTAGCTCTTTATCCGTAAGGGTTTTATAGCGCTGGTAACTATTGGCCATTGAATTAATATCCTATTTTATTCTTTATTAGTTAGTTAGTTAGTTACGATTTTTAATATCGTTATTCGATTCTGAACTTGACCAGTTAACATGTTCAAACATAGCCTCTCTCGCTAGGGCTAATAGCATTAATTCTTTTGCTGATGTCATATCTCCTTTTAATAAAGATTGAGCTCGAGCGTAAAGTTCTTCCATACTGCTGTAGCCACTGGCAGTGCTTTCATAACCAAATAATTCACTCCACAATGCAACAACACCACCTACCATAAGGCTATACTGCACAATCATCATCAGTATGTTATTAGCATCATTTAAGGTAGAAAAATTGAATATCTGCTGAGCTAACATAGAGCATAAAAGAATCGCGCCAAGACCAATCGCTACAATAAAGCACTTCTTTGAGAACGATGAGCATAGCAATGCCGCATAAAGTGGTCGTTTATAAAGAAGCTCAACTAAATTTTTAGCTCCTAGTTGTAATCGGCTTTGAAGAAAGCTTCGCTGATCGCCTATCCAAGTATCTCGAATCTCATCGAGGTTTTTATCAGCGGATGAGCGCCACCAATCGATTTCGGTTATAGCAATAGCATGATTAAATAATGGTAAGTGGCTCCGATAACGTCTTGGAATAATAGGCTCTCCCGATGGCGGGATATTAGACAAGTTTAAAAACCCCCTAATACGCATGGCTTCTGCGACACCTCGACTAAGCTGATACTTCCATTTCAATTCATTTTTACCGGCGTAACGAATAACTCGCCAACAAGCGATAATAGACAATAAGGTCACTAGAATGACCCAACTTCCCTCTTCTGAATTAACTAAATTACCCGCTAATTCATAACAAGCAAATCCAACAATGGCAAACCAAAAAAACAATTTAATAAGTTTTCGATACTTTTGCTGTCCAATTAAGGCAAGATCATCGGCTAACGTAAAAATAGGGTTTGAAATTGAAAGGCCATTATCGACGTCTGGGGCAGTAAAGGTATTAGCAACGTCAATCGACTCTGATGCGCTATAACTATTATAAAATCGTAGCTCAGATAATAACTGAATAAACTCTGTAGAGATAAAGTCGGTCAATGCGTTTTCATTTCCAGCATAGCTATATGCATAGAGCTCGCCCACTTTGGGTGTTAAATGCGCTAATGCATCACTCTGGGGGTGATCCGTTAATAATAACGGAGATATATTATTAGTTACGCTAACTCTTTTGACAAAAAGGTGATGAACAAGGCCCGCAATTTGACCATCAAATTCAGAAACGGCTTTTAATGATAGATTTTCAGTATTATCAGGCCAATGAACTTCCATACCCAGTTTATATTTAACAATATCAGCGGTACCGCCACATCCATTTGCATCACATCCATCCCATAAAGCAACTAACACATTGGCATATTTTGCAATAAATAATCCTTGATTAAGGTACAGGCTATTCCTGAGATCGCCATAATCTAGATCATCAATCGCGATTTGATAGTCACTATCAACCAACGAGTGTTTAATTTCGAGTAATTCATTACCATTTTTCTGGAGGGCTGAAACCATTTTTTTAAGCTGGAGGTAACTATTACTATTGAGTTGAAAGTCTTGTTCAAAATTTATCAGCGGCATAGGTAAACAGCCAATAATTTTTATCGCCTCACAACCTAATTCAACTTGTAATTCTAATGCCACTTCAATAGATAATAAATCTGCTCCTTCTGCTAGACCAGACATAAGCCAAATTGGCGTGACTATTTGCCTTTCGTTAACAGAAGTTTTATTAGGTTTAGCTACTGAGTTTAGCTGGTGATGCCAGTGAAGTAGCGTTGCACGAATGGTAGATTTAAGTTCCGCGCTATTGTCATTTACTGTGTCTGCATTATTAGTCAGTATGTCTCTATGACCAGTAATACCAATAATAAAGGGGAGTTTTGATGTTAAATGACTAGCAAGTAATTCCATTTTTTGAACTCGTACTTCCATTGTTATATGATTGTGATAATACCTATAAAATTAATAAAATCAAACGCTTTATAGGTATAACATGATCTAAAGCAAGGCTAAAACACTCTTTATTAGTGTTTGTCTGTGCGTGATATATTAATTGCAAATAATAAAAAATAACTTTAATAATATTTTTCATTTGAAATCAACAAGCAGATTTTTCACCAATAAATGAAATAACTTATGTTAAATTAAAGTTGTTTCATCATCTATTAACGACAATACATATTCCATATAATAGCATTAATGAAATAGCTATAACTTAGCCTGAAAAGACTCCCAATGGGACATAGACTATATTTTTGCTTCTTCACCTGAGCTTATGGTTAAATGTGCGAGAGCGATATGAATATACTCAAAACTTGTCAGTCGATTAATTGTATTGATTCAAGTAACTGGCTAGTTAAACAGTATGACTAGCGCGATATAATAACCCCACAAATAAATTATTAAGAATATTATGGCAAAAGATAAAACAACTTATGTTTGCACTGAGTGTGGTGAAAATCATCCTCGATGGTTAGGTCAATGTTCAAGTTGTTCAGCTTGGAACAGCATCACAGAATTTAAAGAGTCCAAGGTAATAACCCAGCGCACACCAAGCAAAAACGCTCACCGAGGTTACTCTAAAGAAGATGCAAAGATAGATAAGTTGAGTGAAGTCTCTGATATGGACTTAACTCGATTTGACACCGGTAGCTCTGAATTCAATCGAGTGTTGGGCGGCGGTATTGTTGAAGGTTCTGTAATTCTTGTAGCGGGTGACCCTGGTGCGGGTAAAAGTACATTATTGTTAAAAACATGTGCTCATTTAAGTCAAATAGGTAAATCTTTATATACCTCAGGCGAAGAATCTAAAGGACAAGTAAGAGACCGCGGTTTAAGGCTACAAGCCGACATTTCTAAAATTGACATAATGAACTCCGGTGACGTAGAGCTTATCTGTAATGTTATGGTCACCGATGGTTATAAATTCCTTGTTGTTGATTCTATCCAGACGGCATTTATTAGTTCACTGCCCAATTCTCCTGGCGGTGTTACTCAAGTCAAAGAATCCGCTGCTATGCTAAACCGACTAGCGAAAGAGCATGGCGTTACCGTAATATTAGTTTGTCATGTTTCTAAATCCGGAGATATGGCTGGGCCTAGAGTACTTGAGCACATCGGCGATTGTATGTGTAAAATAGAGCCAGAAGCTGACAGTAAATACCGAACGCTTAGAACCTCTAAAAACCGCTTTGGTGACACCACAGAAATAGCCACTTTTGCCATGACAGCCAAAGGTATGCAAGATGTTGTAAATCCGTCGGCCATCTTTTTAGATAAAGATGGTGCTGAATCGAGTGGGAATATGGCCTACGCATCAAACGATACCGGAAGAACTTTATTAATTAATATTCAATCGCTGGTCACCGAATCTCAAGCTGAAAATCCTATTAGAGGTGGTGTTGGCTTTGATTATAAACGCATGCAAATGCTGTTAGCCATATTGAGAAGTCGCATGGGAGTCAATATTGGCGGTAATGATATTTACGTAAACGTGGTATCAGGTGTTAACTTAACCAAAGATGTTGGCTCAGATCTGCCTTTGATCCTCGCAATGATATCGTCATCAAGAGAGCATAAGTTTTCGGTCAATACTATTGCCTTTGGAGAAATAGGGTTAGACGGTAGTGTAAGACCTGTACCTTCAGGTGAAGAACGCGTCAAAGAAGCAATTCGTAACGACTTTAAAGTCATCATATTACCCAAACGTAATTACAATAAACGTTTAGAAACTAAAGGGGTTACCTTGATACCCGTATCTCATGTTAAAGACGTGCTAGAAATTTTCTGACACTAGTCTTTGTACGTGAAAATACAGGTCAGCAACCTAGTTAACTAATAATTAAGTTTGTTGACCTCTATTTTTGTGATGAATAGTAAATGCTACATATTATACAAACAAATATGATGACAATGGCTGAAGTATGAAAATTTTTCAGTATTTCATCACGCTATTTATAACGGCATATAACTTTTCAGATATCCTGGAACTAATAAAGTGTTAAATTAAAAAGGATTTTAATGAATCAAACTGGACTCTATGAACAGCTATTATCATTATTAAAAATATGATGGCTGACTAAATAGAGAATTCATTGGCTTTATCTGTATCCCATTTAATAACTATTTCGCGTTAGTTAACTTACCAATTTTGGCCATTTTATTTTGGCGGTATCAAGGCCATTTTTACAGCTCATTGGTTCATTACCTTTATAGTTTCTACATCCCCAAAACTCGCCACTTTTACTTGAGCGTAACACCATTTCAGCATGACATTTTTCACACGTCGGTATGACGCTTTTACAGGCGTCATTCAAACAAAACTTAAAACCTGGGTGACGTTTTCGTGTCATAGGACTTTGGCAGCTAGTACAGGATTTCTCTTTATGCTCGCAGCGAGGAAAGTGTGAACATGAATAAAAATCGCCAAAACGCCCTGTTCGTTTCTTTAAGGTGCCTGTTTCACAAACCAAGCAGTTGATCTCATCTATAAATAATTGACTGGCTGTGCTGTCAAATTCATCAAGTTCGATGTTATGATCGCTAGCAAGCTCTTTAACAAAACAGCTTGCTTCAGTCATATCGGCAATAACATAAACCCTATCTTTAGCCCTCGTTAGGGCAACATAAAATAATCGTCGTTCCTCGGCATAAGCAAAGGCTTCTTTTTTCGCGAGTAAGGCGTCGAGTAATGCTGGCGTTACTTTTTCTGAAGGGAAACCATGAGCACCTTTTTTGAGTCCAAGAATAATGACATAATCGGCTTCCTTTCCTTTAGAAGCATGAAAAGATTGAGATTCAATAGTTAATAGCGGATATTGATTATTTAACCGATTAAGATCGACTTTACCTGGTAATTGAAACCAAAAACGCGCTAATAAATAAACACTTACCGGCTTACACGCTTTAGCTGAAATAGCCGCTAAAACATCATCGATTGCACCATTGGCCATTTCATCAACAATACCTTTTTTTGAAGAGTTTAATGCGCCATTCTCTCGTTTAAGTAATGAAACTGCAGGTGCTTTAACTTGTTTTAACGATTTTATTTTTTTCTTAATTTGTGCTGGATTTTGGCAAATAAAATCTGTTGCCACCCTGCCTATTTGGTTATTAAATCGAAAGGTTTGGTCTAAAGCTGATTGAGTGGTAACGCCAAAGTAATGGGCAAACCCTGTGGTTAAGGTAATGTCAGCGCCACTAAAGCGATATATCGCCTGCCAATCATCACCAACAGCAAAAACTGAACAGGCTTTATTATTGTCACGTAAGGCTTTAACTAACCGTGCTCTTGGCTCTGATATATCTTGAAATTCATCGACCATGATGTAACGCCATGGCGAATTAAATTTCCCCTCTTGCACATACCCTAATGCTTTATTAATCATATCTTCAAAATCAATTTCAGCGCGAGATGTTAAGTGTTCATCATAAGCGATTAAAATCGGTTTAAGTAACGTTAATGCTTTCGTGGTCTGTTTTGGATCAGAAGAATTGATGATCACATTATTTTCTAAAGAATGGTCTAAACACGCGGCTTTATAAAGTCCTACTAGCTGACAAAACATTTGGGCAAGTGTTGTTATCCGCCCACTTTCTTTTAAATTTTCGAGTATCACTTCATCAGGGAGTAATTCAAATTTAACTTGATGAGCATTAAAAAATGACTCTAAAGCGCTAATTAACTGCCCTTTTTTATGCTGAGCATAGGTAAATTCAAGACAATGAGTGTTAAATTTCTTATGGGTGTCTCGTTTCCACTGAATAGATGTGTGATATTCACTTTTATTGATGTAAGATGCTGTATTCCCGTTCTCATCTACCCCGTAATATTCAATATAAACATTAAGTTCAGGTAGAAAAAAGTCTGGTTGGTATTGTCTGCGCTCGATTGTTTTTACATCATGAACGTAGCTAGCTTCATAATGGTATTCTATTCCGTGGTTAAATAACCAATTGGCAATATAAAGCTCACCAAAACTTTTAACCTTCTCTCCTTTTAAACTACGAATATCATTATCGTTTAAATATTGGTAATACTCACCTAGGCTTTCAAAGTCAGAATCATTACGTTCAACGTAATAGTATTTACTGAAATACTCTATGATAAGTTGACGATATTGGCCTTGCTCATTAATCAAGGTTTCAAAACACTTTTGGATCCACTTAGCTTTTGCTTTTTCATCTTCGGCGAATACCGATAAACTAGGCTTTTTTCCCTCAACTTGAGCAATAATATTAAGGCCTAAACGATGAAAGGTCGTTGCACTAATTTTATCAGTCGATAATTTTTCTTTTATTCTTGTATCCATTTCATCAGCCGCTTTTCGGCCATAAGCTAATAATAAAATGTCACTATGCTGCGCTTGTTCGCTGTTAAGTAAATAACCGGCTCGTCCCACCATCACACTGGTTTTACCTGTTCCTGCGCCAGCTAACAACAAGTTATTATCATTGTCGATAATACAGGCGCGCCGTTGACATAACGTTAAAGGATTAGACTCGACACGATCAAAAAAGGCTTGGTGGGCTTGAAGCTGTTGCTTGATATAACGTTCACGACAATCGTCTATAGTTTGCTCTTGCCAGTTATGGTAATTCGACAACTGCTGCAGCTGCTTAGCAACCATCGGCAGTGTTTTGCTGGTGTTAATCCAAGGAAACCAACGTTTGAGTTCTTGATTGACTAATGACTGAATAACATCAATATTTGACTGACGTAAATAGCGAGTGGTGGTAATTTTTTTGATGGTCGTTAATAAGGCATTAACTGGCTTAATGTTGGCTAACGCCCAAAGTTTCTGACACTGGCTCTTATGTTCGCGTTTAGCATTGAAGGCAAGCATACTATAAGCATAACTTTTATCTGCTGTTTGCAATGTCATTATGTGCCCAAAAAAGCTGATATGAAACATTGGCGGTTTTATAAGTTCTTGCCATTTAATTTGGCTTAAGGTGTTTTCAACATCAATAGATAAGCCGATTTCAGTAATATTAATTTTCGTAGTTTTACCAATAAAGCGCCCAAAAACACTTGAAGATATACATTTCATTTACAGCACAAACCTAGATATAGAAAAATTCGACTTACCCTAAGCTGCAATTCTACCACTAGTGTAAAGGTAATTCTGTGTTCAGCAGACCAAATTTCATATACGCTCAACAAATACTCGCGTTTAAATTTTATAAAATAATAATCTACCGCTGATCTGTTTATTATTTATCCTTCTCCATTAACCATATAATTATTTTATCTACTAGGACCTGCGTATAATAGATAAAACAATTAACAAGACACTCATTCTAAAATGAAGTAGTTTGAAGCTTCTTTTCATTATCAAAAACAAAAAAACGACTTGCTTAACTTTAATTTCAAACCTTAGTTGGCTTAACTTTCTAGGTAAGACAAAACAATTAACAGGACACTCATTCTAAAATGAAGTAGTTTGAAGCTTATTTTTATTATCAAAAGCTCAATTAACAATTAACAATTAACAAGACACTCATCCTAAACTGAAGTAATTAACAAGACACTCATCCTAAACTGAAGTAGTTTGAAGTTTTTTCATTATTAAAAACAAAAAACGACACACTTACCTTTAAGCTCAAACCTTAATTGGCATAACTTTCTAGGTAAGACATGTTTAATATCATAGTACTCAACCTCTGCCGTTCATGTAAGGTATTCAAATTTGCCCCAGTTTTTTCTGTAAATAGATCAAGGTATTCAACAAGAGTTACAAATTTGTCATCACTTAATCTACAAACTAAATCTTATTTAATGTCATTGTAATTCTTTGCTTCCCGCCCTACACTCGGTTTCACAATAAAATAAGAATAACAAGAACAACAATGGCTCAGAATAATAAATTCACTACGCTGTTTGTTAATTACACGGCTAATATTAAGCGCTATATCAATAAAATCGCCAGTCCTGATGACATTGATGATATTATACAAGAGACGTTTATTCGAACTTATGAAGCCGATCTCAAAGAAGAAATAAAATACGCTCGTAGTTTTATTCTTAAAACAGCTAAAAATCTTGCGCTAAATCACGTAAATAAGTGGGATAATAAATACAGTGATTCATTAGATGATTCTGCTGACGCTTTGACTGGATTAACCTCACTGAAATTTGAAGAACAATTTGAGAGTAAGGAACGTTTCTTATTATTTTGCCGAGCGACAGAGCAATTATCTATCGTAGTCCGCAAAACATTTATATTAAAAAAAGTTTACGGTTTCAGCCAAAAGGAAATAGCTAACTATTTAAACCTTAGTGAAAGTACGGTTGAGAAACATGTCGCTAAGGGCTTATTAAAGTGCGCTGAATATATGGAAAGGATTGAGCAAAATAGTACACCAAAAGCTTCAACCTTAAAAAATAACGCACGTTCAATTATAAAATAAAGTATAAATTAAAAAAGAATATTGTATGACAACAGTTAAACCATTCACCAGTAAAGCCGACATCAAAGCACAAGCAAGTCTTTGGGTAAGCAAAATTGATCGGGGTCTTTCCAACAAGGATAAACTCGATTTTCAACTATGGGTGAATCAAAGTGATTTTCATCGTAAAACCTTATTTTCTTTAGCTGCACTTTGGGATGATTTAAGTGTACTCAATGAGTTAAGTGCACTATTTACATTAGAAAAACCGATTCAAAAAAAGCATAATGTTATCGCTAAATATGCCGTTGCAGCAGGCATTGCCTTTATTCTGTTATTTGCGGGTAACTTCTTTGTTAACATCACACCTTTTATTGATGACAATATCGAAAAAAGATTTGTTGAAGTAAGAACGTTGCAAACAGAGATAGGACAGCAAACCCGGTTTTCACTGTCCGATGGCTCCAGAATTAAACTTAATACCAATAGTTTAGTTGAAGTCAGTTATTCAAAAAACAATCGCTTATTAACATTGATTAAAGGCGAAGCAAACTTTGATGTTGCCAAAGATAAAAGTAGACCCTTTACCGTAACAGTTGGCGAAAAATCATTTACCGCGTTAGGCACAATCTTTAATGTAAAAAGAAAATCTAATGAAAACATGGAGCTTGTTGTCACCGAAGGTCAAGTATTAATGACCAAGTCGAACCAACCATTAAATAAAATAGCAAAGATGTTATCTACTTTACCTAAAGAAAAATTACCTGGTTTATTGATAACATCTGGTGAAATTGCCACCATCGAAAATAATATTCAAACATCAAATAAAAAAACTTCATTTGAGCAAATTCAACGAGAACTTGCTTGGCAACAAGGTATGTTAGTTTTTAATGGCAAACCACTCGATGAAGCATTAGCCGAAATCAGTCGTTATACCACTACAACCTTTGAAATTAAGGATGTTGAACTCAATAAAATAAAAGTGGCCGGTTACTTTAAGGCGAATGATATTGATGGACTCCTTAAATCGTTAAGTAGTAACTTCAATATTCAATTTGAAAAAGTAAATGAAAACTCAATTCATTTGAGCTTAAATACTACGAAATAAATTTAAATACTCCCTATCTTTTAACTCAATATATTTTTTATAAAATATTATAGAGGAATTTTCCTTCTGAACTGTTTATTAACACTGCAAGGTTGGCAAAAGTTATTTTGTCGTTTTCAACTTTCTGTATTTCGGCCGTTAACAAGCGCTACATTTTTTATATGTACCTGTCTTATATTCACGTCTGGAGCATTTGCCGAAAGCTTGATCAACTTTACAGTGAAGGAACAGCGTGCTGATAAAGCGCTCATTTCATTTGCATTACAGGCAAATAAAACGATTTTATTTTCCTATGACTTAACAAAAGAACATTATGCAAATGAGTTAAAGGGCAAATATTCGGTTAAAGACGGTTTACAACAACTTTTAAAAAACACCAACTTAACCGCTGTTATAGATAACGCTGGTCAACTGAGCATAAAACTACATAAACATCTCAGGAGTAATATAACAATGAATAAAAGCACAATGCTCAAAGCAGCTTTAGTTCCACTAATGCTAAGCGCAGCAAGTCAAACAGCACTTGCCCAAGAGCCTGCTCAAGTCAGTGAGCAAGAAGTAGAAAAAATTTCAGTTATAGGAAGCCGTGTTGCTGGTCGTTCTGCAGAAGACTTACCTGTTCCCGTAGACATTTTGTCTGCTGAAGCTTTGCTTAACACTGGGCAAACAGAAGTCGGTAGAATGTTACAAGCCATAGCCCCATCATTTAACTTTTCAAGCTCATCGATTAGTGATGGAACTGATGCATTGCGCCCTGCTACCTTGCGTGGTTTAGGTCCTGATCAAACATTAGTGTTAATCAACGGCAAACGCCGCCATCAAGCGAGTTTAATTCACATTAACACCTCAGTTGGACGTGGTACTGCTGGTACAGATATGAATGCTATTCCTGCCGCATCTATTAAGCGTATTGAAGTATTACGTGATGGCGCCGCTGCGCAATATGGTTCAGATGCAATTGCCGGTGTCATTAATATTATTCTTAAAGATCAAAGTGAAGGTGGAAGCGTCGGTGTTTCTTATGGCGAGAACTCAGCTGGCGATGGTGAAACTACGAATATCGATATTTCTAAGGGTTTTGCACTTGGCGATAATGGTTTCCTTAATACCACGTTAAATATACGTGATAGAGGCTACTCTGACAGAGCAGGCTTACATGGTTCATGTCAATTTTCAGGTTGTACCCAGCTTGATAATGGCGATTTTTTATTAGGCGATCCGCGTGAAGCTACCGCCACTCGTGAAACATTTCGTATTGGCGACGCAGATTCCGAGCAAATAGGGCTAACGATAAATACTGGCTACGATTTAGCTGATGGTCATTTGTATGGTTTTGTGACTTATTCAAGCCGTGATAACGAATCAGCAGCTTTCTTTCGCCATAATGCGAACGGCGGAGGTAACGCACAGCTTCAAGATGGTGATGCAACTATTCCTGCTGGATTTTTACCTAAAATCAATACTGAAATAAAAGATGTTTCATACAACTTTGGTTATAAAACTGAATTTAGTAATGATTCATCATTAGATTTATCATATACCTATGGTGAAAATAATATTGATTACACGACTCGGGATACAATAAATTCATCTTATGCTAATTCACTCATCTACACCTCAGCACTATCCGCTAATGAGATTCGTAGCTCAATTCCTCGCGAAGCGTTTGCTTACGGCTTAGAACTCACCTTACAAACAATTAATATGGATTACACTCAAAATTTTGATTGGTTTTCTTTAGCTATGGGTACCGAGTTTCGCACGGATGAATTCAGAGTAAAAGCAGGTGATGAATATTCATACCGAGACTATGATACCGATGAACTCGGTAATAGCATATATGAGACAGACCGCAGTGCAGGAACACAAGGATTTGGTGGTACAGCCCCACTACAATCTGTTGATGAATCTCGAGATGTAATTTCTTTTTACATTGACACAGAAGCAGAAGTCACTGATAACCTAATTATTAGCACAGCGGTTCGCTATGATGATTACGACGGCTTTGGTGATAGCACTAATTTCAAACTTGCTGCTAATTGGTCAATTACTGATGATGTATCGTTGCGTGGCGCCACAAGTACTGGCTTTAGAGCTCCGTCAATGCAACAACTTTATACTGATAATATTAGTACTCAATTCCAGACAAATCCTAATGGTGGGGACCAAATTGCAGTACAAATTGGTACTTTCCGAAATGACAGTATTCTAGCGCAAGCTATTGGTATTCCTGAGCTAAAAGAAGAAGTATCAACCAACTTTAGTATTGGCTCTGTTGTAAGAGTTACCGATGATATTAATTTAACTGTTGACTTTTATTCTATCAAAATTGAAGACCGCATTGTGTTGAGTAATTCATTAGGTAACGGTTTATCGTCAGCGCTTGATGCGGCATTAGCTTCTTCTGGAGCAGGTGCAGGGCAATTCTTTTTAAATGGTGCTGACACTAAAACAACAGGTGTTGATATTATAGCAACATGGAATACAGAAGTAATGTCTGGCACATTAGACTTAACATTTGCCGCAAACTTTTCAGAAACAGAAGTTACCGATACTTATACTCCAGCAGGTAGTGCATTAGGTGGAATTTCACCTGAGGATGTTTTTTCAGAGCAGGCGATTTCTATTATTGAAGAATGGCAACCTCAAGACCGCATAAGTTTAAGTGGCTTATATAAAATTGGCGATTTCACAGTTAACTTAGCCTTTAATCGTTACGGTGAATACACGGTTCTTGATGGTGAAAGACAAACGTATGGCGCTGAAGTATTAACAGATTTACGCGTGAATTATCAATTTAACGATGAGCTTTCATTTAACTTTGGTGGAAATAACATTTTTGATGTGTACCCTGATAAAAATGAAATAGGAAATTCTCGCTCTGGCACTATTGTTGACGCCAATGGTAATGTTGTTGTCAGTAGTCCTGGTGTGTTTACTTATTCACGCCGTTCAGCACCTTTTGGTTTTAATGGTGCCTATTTCTACGCCGGTGCTGAATACCGTTTCTAGTTGTATACTTAAACCATATACATATACTGGTTTCAAATAATTTAGCTATAAGTAAATTATTACAATCAAAAAAGCAAAGTGATCACACTTTGCTTTTTTTAATTTATTTGAAACATAAGCGAAACAACTTAGAACAAATTTAAATCACCTCATCAATCGCTGTTTCTTTAAACAACAAATTAACAAGACACTCATCCTAAATTGAACAAATTTTACCTTTGTACTACGCTAAAGTAATCAAGCTACTTTATCTTAGGTGAGTTATGGCCACGCCAAGGAAGCAACAAATCAGTTTAGTAGACACACCTTATTACCATTGTGTGGCGCGTTGTGTTCGACGCGCTTTCTTATGTGGTGAAGATACCTTTTCAGGTCAAAGCTTTGAACACCGGCGAGGTTGGGTGGAAGACAAACTGCACTTTCTAACGCAAGTCTTTGCGATTGAGGTTTGTGCTTATGCGGTGATGAGTAATCACTATCATGTGGTGTTATTTATTGATGAAGAAAAAGCGAAGCAGTGGACAATGACTGACGTACTTGTGCGTTGGCACCGCATACACAAAGGCACGTTACTGACCAAACAATATTGCAACGGTGACCGCTTAGCTCAACCCTTACTTGATGAGGTTAATGCAACCGCTGAGGTCTATCGAAAGCGCCTGATGAAAATCAGTTGGTTTATGGGGTATATCAATGAAAGTATTGCAAGAGCGGCTAACCAAGAAGATAACTGCACCGGTAGATTTTGGGAAGGACGCTTTAAATCCCAAGCGTTATTAGATGAAGCAGCGTTAGCGTCTTGTATGGCCTATGTTGATTTAAACCCTATTCGAGCCAATATCGCAAAGACACCAGAGAGCTCAGCCCACACGAGCATAAAACGTCGTTGTAAAGAGGCAAAAAAGGGCCGGCAGCCCAAGACCCTGCTTCCCTTTATTGGTAACCCCAGGAAAAATATGCCAAAGGGCCTACCTTTTGAACTCGCCGACTATCTTCAATTAATTACGTTAACTGGCCGTTGTATTAGCGGAGATAAACGGGGTTTTATCGAACAAAAACAACCAGAGATACTCAAGCGATTGAATATCTCTGCGGACAACTGGTTAATCATCACCACCGAATTTAGAACACAATTTCATGGTGCTATCGGCCACGAAGGTGTGCTGAGTGATTACTGCGAGCATCAGCAATTAAAGCGAAGACATAACTTAAGCCATTGCAATAAACTCTTTGCTTGAAAACATTAAAACAGGTGTGAATTATGGATCCATGATTTTGGAGAAATAGCCTTGCCAAAAAATTGTTATTTTGGGAGCAAATTGACTACATCTTTCTTTAATACATGAATATATTGTCAAAATATCACTTATCGGTGAGGACTCCATAAATGTTAAAATATATTTGTCATATATTTAGCTATTTAACATGAGTGTCTTATTAATTCTTTTGTCATCTATTTAGTTTTTTAACATGAGTGTCTTATTAATTCACTTATCGGTGAGGACTCCATAAATGTTAAAATATATTTGTCATATATTTAGCTATTTAACATGAGTGTCTTATTAATTCTTTTGAAACCAAGTATCAAAACATTCAGGATGCTTTCTAAATGTTAGAAGAATGTGTGGACTATCCATCTATCAATGTTAACGATATTGGAGAGCAGGTCTCGGAGATCCCTAACACCATTATTGATGATGAAATTTATGATGCAGGAATAATGGATTAAACTTTTATAGAGAAATTTTGAATAGCATTACTTCTCAATAGTTATTATTAACCCACGGCGAGATATATTAGTTGAGATATATAAGCTGTTCGACCTCTTAAAGTCACACAAGTCCAGATTATTGGCCTCTTGGAGCGATCCAATCTACATTCAATTTTATTTTTCATCCGACTTAAAATACCCACTCCATTCTTACTTGGCCAATATCCACGCTTGCATGGTCTGTCGTTGGATTATTTTTACTAACTTCCAACACTTTTAAGTATTCTGCAGTAAAGCGTATTTCAGGTGTCGCATATAAATTTAATGCTAGCGTCATATTTCTTTCAACGCCACCAATAACACTACCGTAACTTAAGTCTATTTCACTGTAACGCATAGCAAGTTCCCATGCTCCGCTACCATCTTGGCCAAGAATACTTTGCGGTTTCACGATACCAAACTTACCTTTTTTGTACGCTCGTCGGTCATTGGTTAAAAATAAACTCGATTGAATATACCAACTACTAAAGTCTAAGCTTTCTGGACCTGTCTTTACTGAGCTTTGTATATATTCACTCTGAACATTAAATCGATTGTAGTTAAAAGCGAGTTCGAATCCTACTTGCGAGTAATCTTCAACCTCTTTAATGCCCCCCGTATCAACTAACTGAGTATTAGCAACATAACTTTCCGGATTAGATTTAAGTCTTAATGTGTCATTATCACCATTATTAGAGTACAAACCCGCGATACCTATATGAACAAAATAATCATCTTTCTTAATGGGTAACCAGACAAATCGTCCTGCAATGAGAGTCTCTTCATCTTGACCTTCACTACTTAGATGTATTTTGTTACCAAAAACGCCAGCTTGCACAGACCAATTATCCTTAAAAATATTTACGCCTGCCCCCAAGTGCCTACCTGGTGATAATGCAAAAGCCAGTGAACGTTCGATAAATGTATTTGCATGAGAACTGGCCTGGAACTCTAACGAGAATGGCACTTTATAGTTACCCGCAATTAATTGAACTGAATTATTAACTTTATATCCTAGGAAAGCATCTTTTATGCCTTTAGAGCCTCCAGCTACAAAATCATAATCCAATTTATATTGCCAGTCGTTATATAGGGTACCCTTTAAAAATAGTCGAGCTCGACGAATAGCCGAACCATCAGCTAAATCAAAATCATCACTACTATACCAAGCTGCGTGTGCTTCTACACGCCCACCAAAATGTGTAGAAAATTTCTTGTCAGCACTGCTCACTTTTAAACCATTTTCAACTAAAACTTCGGACTGATTTTTAATCCGTTTTTTAACCAGAGGTAGTGCTTGATTTTTTGGTTTTTCATCTTGTTGTTCAGCCATTAAGCGCTGATATTGTTCGGTACTTATGGTGCCGTTATTTTTTAAAACCTCAAGTAACATTGCCAGCTCTGATTGCGCACTAACCGGTGTTGCTAGCAGCATACTTAAACTTAACACTAATGCTTTTTTCATGATTTCTCCAAATACGGTTTGAATATTAAAATCTATTTATATCTAATGATAAAATAAAAGACCTATACATATTTTGCGCTAAAGTCGATATATGTTTTGAGCGTTAACTCACTAATAGACTTTAGTTCTTTGCATATAACTTCAGCTTCCATAAGTTTTTTTTCTAAACTGGCTTGTTCTAATCTTTTACAAAAATTATACATGGCCGTTGCCCCTAATGAACCCGCAGAGCTTTTTAAGGCATGGGCATGATCCCCAAGTGCTTCAATATCCGACTTCTCTAACGAGGTTTCTATCATCTGCACTCGTTCTTCAATATCAATAATAAATAGGTTGACCAAAGTTAAAACTGCGACTTCGGACAAATCCTCTGCCAAGGTTTTAAGTACGCTTTCTGACAACACTTCATCTTCATTTAAAGGGCTATTAGCTTTGCTTTTTTCTTGTGTTTCGGTGCTGTAGATACAATGATTAATACTTTCGATTAGCACTTGTGTATCGAAAGGTTTACCGACAAAGCCTTCCATTCCTGCAGCTTTACATCTCGCCATTTCAGATTTTTCTGCGTTTGCTGTCATCGCAATTACTGGGGTGTCTTTATTAATACCACCGCTTGCTTTTAAATGTTCTACTGTGACTATTCCATTCATTTTTGGCATACGAATATCCATTAGAATAACATCAAAAACTTGTGTTTCTAAAATATCGAGCGCATCAAAACCATTACATGCAAAAACAACTTGGTAGCCACGATTCTTTAATGTTTCACCCGCAATAAATCGATTAGCTTCCATATCATCAACTAATAAAATATTTTTTTTATCATTATGAGCACTATAAGTTAATTGAGATTTCGTCACTGAAAATGTATTATTTTTATCGTTCAAAGAACATATATTGTTAAAGAGTAGTGGTTTATTTATACGATTAAAGCCTAGGTATGAACTTGACAAAGTTTCACCTAAGCTAGAAATACAGTGAACATTAATACCAAGCGAGTCTAACCAAATCTTATTGCTGTTGTTAACAGTCGCTCCATCCTCTATTAGCCACACCGATTTTTTACTTAATAATTGCGGCGTTGCCTGCTCACGTAACATATCTACATTGCTAAAGCCGAAGAAAGTGCCCCCTATTTGTTTAATTTTATTAGCAAAAACTTCCTGTAAACTTTGATTATCCGAAACAAGTACCATTGGGCCTTCAAATTGATGTTTATCTATTGTTTTATCTTCAACAAACTCTACGGGCATCGTAAAACAAAAATCGCTGCCCTGATTTAATTTACTACTAACAGTAATTGATCCCCCCATTAAGGTAATAAGCCCTTTGGCTATATTTAAGCCTAATCCAGTGCCGCTGGAATTTGCCTCTAATGTCGAATCAACCTGTTCAAATTCTTCGAATATTTGATTTAAATATTTTTCTCTAATCCCTATACCAGAGTCTTTTACATTCAACTGCAGTGTATCTTTACCATCTGCTATTTGGATTCGTTGGATAGTCACCAAAACAATCCCACGGGGAGTAAAATTACAGGCATTATCGACTAAAATAGTCAGTATCTGACGTAAACGTGTTGCATCAGTAATAACTCGCTCAACAGTCCCTGGTGCAACATCACCCAATATCGTTAAGTCTCGATTAGCTATTTTAGCTTCGGCGCAATTCAATACATCTTCAAGTAAAGGTAAGAGTTCTACTTCACTATATTTTAGTGACATGTGACCTGCCTCAATTTTAGAAAAATCGAGTATGTCATTAACAACCTCTAATAGTGCTCTGCCACTACTTTGCGCTGTGTTTAGCAACCGAATATGCTCAGGGGGCTCTTTAATTTTTTCCGATATTAGATTAACTGCACCTAACACTGCATTCATTGGTGAGCGTATTTCATGGCTCATTTGTGATAAAAATCTAGATTTAGCTTGGGATGCATTCTCTGCTGTTTGTTTTGCTTTGGTGAGATTAATAGCGTTTTCATTAAGTTTCTTCTGATCATCATTAATCTTATCTAACATCACATTAAACGCTTTTGCAGTGACACCAAGTTCATCTTTTGATTCTGTATCCGCCCTGGACGACATATCACCTTTTGTTACAGCAAGTGCTACTTTTTGTAAAACAAGTAAACCTTTGGTTAAGTAACTACCAAGTATTAGCGAAATCAGGCCAACCATTACCAATTCAGCTAAAGCAATACCAAATAAACGATAGCGCGCTTCACTTATAAATAACAATAAGGGGTCAACGGGTAAACCTACTTGTACTTTGGCAAATTCAGTTCCTGACTCCATTACTAAAACCTGCGTATCAAATATACGGTCATCTACCTGGTAAATTAGAGTATCTTCGAAAAAGCCATCCTCTAAACTACTTGTATCTCCAGCTTGTGCAAGAATACCGTCACTGTCTAATACACGAATATATTGAACACCTCCGAGCACAGCTATTTGCTGTGTAATTTCGTCCAATGCAGCAATATCTGATGAGATCACTGCATTTTTAGCGAGTAAGCTAAATAAATGAGAGGTCTCACTGGCTCTTTTATATAAAGCCTCTTCACCTGATTGCTCAAGATATGCTAGAGATTGCCAAAGTAACAATAACAAAAATAGAGTTTCTGTAATGCCTATGAATAATATTGTTTTAACTCGAAATGACATAGAAATTCCCTGAGCCAAAAAGTAAGCTTTTTAATTTTTACCAAGTAGAAGATTAATATCTAAACTACGAACATCATTCCACTCTTGATCGTTTGCTTGTGTAAAACCTTTCATTCTTAGTGGCACTAGTAATTTCACACTAGCATCAGAATTTTTAATATCTAAAAAACCACGAAGTAGTTTTTGTCGAGTATCTTCAGTAACCCGCGGATGAGTAGCAATTGCGTGTGGTGTATAACCGTCTGATGTCCAGATGATTTTTAATTGTTTTCGAAAGCGCTCTGGTAATGCATTAAACGTGCGTATTATTCCGCCGCCTGCTACCAAACGGCCCATGGCAACATTGCGATATACAGCATCGTGTGAATTAACGTATTTACTTTGAACGTTAATGTTTTTCTGTGCTAAGTTTGCCTTGGGGATCAATGTGGCGGCAAAAGATGCTGGCGCTGGAAAAGCAATTGTTTGCATCGATAAGTCTTCGATCTTGTTAATTTCACTATTTTTATTAGTAACTAAAATGCCTTTAATTTTTTTCCCTAGTTCATGTACAAGTGCTTTAAAGCCTTCTTCCTTACTTAATACAGCGTAGTGGTATGGGTTCATATACGCAATATCATAGTCACCTGCAATTAATCGCTTTTCAAACGTTGGAATATCGGGAGCTGTCGCAAATTTGAGTTCAATACCTGTGTTCTTACTGATCAGTTTAAGTAACGGAACCCAGTTACGAGCTAACTTAGCTGCTGATTGCTGCGGAACTATCCCAAATACTAGAGGCTTAGCTTCAACAACCTCAGCTGTATCTGCACTAGCAAAGCCAATAAAACACGTAATATAAATTATTGCTAAAAATTGAATTAATATCTTCATCTATTCACCTATGCTTTTTAAATTTGTTCATGCACTTAACTAAAGCAAGAAATACTCCAGCATTTAACAACATCAAAAAAAACATAAACCATTGATAAATAATACTTTTACACTTACTTATTCAGTGTGATTTGATGGGAATTATTGAACATGCAATTTGATTAGCAATATGCAAGTCAAATTGCTTTGCATTTAAGAATATATAAATTAACTGATACATTTTATTTAAAGATTATATAAATATATTACAAGTATCTTGAACTAACTGAATATGACTTCACTAAAAATTATATTTTAGATTTAAGAGTTTCACTACTCAACGGCTATTTATTAAGTTATCTATGGCTCGATTAAACTCAAATATTACCCATAGTACAATCATATATAGGACTACAACTTATCAGTTTTTATTACTTAGTAAAGTCCCAAAATTAGCAGGTTAACAAAGCTGGGCAACTAGTCCCAATTTTTCATTTTTCTATAAATTGTTGACGCACTTACGCCTAGGTGTGCGGCAGCCAGCGGGATGTTACCATCACAAACTTCGATTGCCTTTTCTATAGTGTTTTTTTCAACTATCCACATGGGAACAATCTCTTGAATACTGGTAGGGCTAACAGAAGTACTTGCCTTGGTATCTGTTTTAATTACACTTGGTGTAGTTGTAACTTGAAGGTTAGTTTGTCCGAAACTCTCTGGTAACATGTCAATTGTAATCTCAGTACCAGTATTGATTACGACCATATTCTCAATCACATTTTGCAATTCTCGAATATTACCCGGCCAGTCATACTTCATAAATAATGTCTGAACATCTGATGAAAACTGTTGAAATCCTTTATCATTAGCTTCATTTTTATCCAATAAAATAGCGTTAGCCAACAATAAAATATCTGGACCTCTATCCCTTAAAGCAGGTAACTGAACTGGAATAACATTTAATCTATAATATAAATCTTCTCTAAAGCGACCTTCGCCAACTTCGGCTGCTGGATTACGATTAGTTGCACAAACAACCCTAACATCACTTTGTATTACGTCACTACTACCAACACGACTAAATGTACCTGTTTGCAAAAATCGAAGTAACTTAGATTGTAAATTTAAATCCATTTCACAAATTTCGTCTAGAAATAGCGTTCCACCATTAGCGACCTCTACAGCTCCTTTTCTATCGGCCAAAGCGCCACTAAAAGAGCCTTTCATATGACCAAAAAACTCTGATTCAAATAAATCTTTTGGTATCGCCGCACAGTTAATTGCAATCACGGGACCATTTTTCCGAGCACTGGTGTTATGTAAGTACTGAGCACAAACCTCTTTACCTGTTCCACTTTCACCGGTGACAAATACGCTTGCCTTGCTACGAGCAGCACTATCTAGCAAGCGAAAAACAGTTTTCATCGCTAATGATTCACCAAGAAAACTCGTATCTGGTTGATCTGAAACTTCATCTTCAACTGCAGGGGGTTCTGTTTCCAGATTAATCTGCTTTATTGCATCATAAACCGAAGTCACCATTCTTTCTCTAGTAAACGGCTTCTCTATAAAGTCAAAACCGCCCAAGCGCATAGCATCAACAGCTACTTCAATAGAACTATTAGAAGTGATAATAATAACCCGTGCAGGTGACTTCTGACGCTTGACAAATTGCAGTACATCTAAACCGCTAATATCTGGTAAGCAAACATCTTGAATAATAACACTGGGCATTTTTTCTTTAATCGCGGCTAAGGCAGAATAACCATCTACAAAATGCCTAGTTTCATAACCTATACTTTCAAGTTGAGAACTGTAAAGGGCTCCACTTGATACACTGTCTTCTACAATATAAACCAAGGTTTTTTGTGAATTTTTAGACATATTATTCCCTTACTAAAATTCTTTGCCATATTTGTTATTATACAGTTTCAGAGTTTGTTTGATCAAATCTAATAGCTGGTTATCTGTATCCCTCAAGAGCCTTGAGGTTGAGCATAACCTATCATTTATTTCACTGGCCATTGTTGCTACAGTCATAGCCCCATAAAGTGCTGCCGAGTTTTTAAGTTTATGTGTCACTTCTTCAATTTTCTTCAAATCCATCGAGATAAATGCATTTTCTAAATCGACTAAAGACATGGTCATCTCGTCTATAAACAAACCAATCAATTTATGACAAGTTAGTTCATCTAAATCTTCGATCATTTGTTGAATGACCTTTTCATCCATTAAACAGCTCATACTCTACTCACTGATTAAAAACTTGCTCACTATTTAAACACTATTACAAAATGCGTTGCAAATTGCAAATTAGACAAATCTTAATATTCATCATCTAAACTACCTATGAATATTGTTTTAACTCCAACGGCGTAAATTATCTTCAAATGATGCTGGACGTCCTAGTAAGTAGCCTTGCGCAGTATCACAACCTAATTGGTTAAGTATTTGCAGTTGCACTTCATCTTCAATACCTTCAGCCACAATATGCATGCCTAGTCGTTGTGCCATTGCTACGATTGCACTACATAGAGTAAAATCTTCGTTACATGTCGCGATACCATCAACGAAGCTTTTATCGATTTTCAAACCATTAACTTTGAATTCTCTTAGTAAACTTAAAGAAGCAAAACCAGTTCCAAAGTCATCTACCCATATTTCGATCCCTTCTTTTTGAAAGGCGTCAAAAACCTTAGCGATAACTTTGGGATTTTGGATCAGTGCAGTTTCAGTCAACTCCAATTTAATACAACGTGTAGGTATTTCTAGTTTATCCACTAAGGTCATAATTTGCTCAAAAATATCAGTATTTGCTATCTGAACAGCAGATACATTAATTGAAACGGTAATATCTTTTAAACCATATTGAAGATAACGTTTAAGATCCAACAGTACTTGTTTAAATATCCAACTTCCCAGTTCAATAATCTGACCATTTTTCTCGGCATGTGGAATAAACTTATCAGGAGAAATAAACCCGAACTGAGGAGAGTGACATCTAACCAAAGCTTCAAAACCTGTTAATTTACTATTTTGCATACAAAAAAGTGGTTGATAAACCATAGAGAAGTGCTGATTTTGTAATGCGTCTTCAATAATGCAAGTCAAGTCATCTAACTTTGATGGCGTGTGAACAATTGTTGTTTCAAGTGTATCTATTGGTGAAAGTGACATATTCATATTATTTCATTCCTAATTTACTTTGAGTCGATAGTACTAACAAAGCAATTCGTAGACCAACGTAAACCCCAAACCAAAAAAAAACACATAAGCCACTGAAAAATAAAACCTAATAAAACATAACCACTAGTATTTACATTTATTAAATACTGATAGTTGCAAAATGCAAATCAAATTACTAAGACTGATTACCAAATTGCCATTTGTAAAAAAAAGGGAAGAATGTAGTTATACATCCTTCCCTGCTTTTTCTTAACAACCTTTATCAGTTATTGCCTTCACCCTTTGGCGCAGTGTTGTACCATTGGTCGCCATCAACTCTACCGCCTAAGACTGGTAAGTTAACCTGGAAAGGGGGTGTAAATTGCTCTAACGCATTTTGAGTAGGATGATTTATATTAATGACAGATTCTGCTTTTTTCAGGCTCAAGCCGCTACAAAATGAAGGGTCGTCATAATTTGTACCCGTCGGGCAGCACTGGCCATCGACAGAGCCATCAGCAACAGAATAATATCCAGATGGACAACTACATTGCAATTGTGTATTAGTGCCACAGCCTGCATCACAAATACCCAATTTGATTTTTTTTTCAAGAAGATTATCTGTTACGTTATTAATTGAAATATCAACCTCAGATGCTTGGCAAGTTAATGCCGGTTGCCCCAGCGAAGTAGGTAAGATGAATGGTGATTCGCATGGCTCACCGGTTAACACTTTTTGTGAAATATAACGTGATCCAATAGGAGAACCAATTCCCCCAATAATTTCTAGCATCGGGCAAGCTTCAAAGGTTTCTTTATATAAAAATCCTGGCAGCCCATTAGGTGAGCGACCAATGGCGTAATTAGGAGCGCCCTGCAATGCTTGAAAGTAGCTCACTGAACCCGTATTAGGTAAACGGCTAATGCCTGTATTATCTAAAGTCTCAGCACTGGTTGGCTTGATGCAAGGAGGGCCTTGGCAGTTTAGTTCAGTGTAATAAATTGGCTCTCTACTGGTGAAACGGTCATCACGAACGCCTATCAGGGCTCGGTAATTTGTTGAGCTGCCTGTAGAGGTACGGTCAATAAAAAACAATTGTGGTGCATCATGTTCGTCAAAATTTATCACTTCGCCTAACACCTGACTATTGCTATCTAGCACCAACACGGTTCGGTCTTGTTGCTTAACCTTTTGCTCAAATAATGCATTGCGAACAGCAGCTATGCCAACAAAGCTTCCTATAACTAAAATAGTAATAATCAGGATCAGCTCAATGGTTAAAACAAAACCTGCTTGTTTTTTTAATCGAGAATTTTCCTTCATTATTTTTGGCAATCTAACTTCAATCATTTTACTTCCTTTTATTATTTAGCACCGCTAAAACAGCATATCTTATAATTATAGGATATCACCCAACAATTTCATTATTTCGCTGATCTGCTGTCCAGCAGGAAAAAATACTAGTACAAAAAACATCGGGAAGCAGACCATTGCCATCGGTAAAGTAGATTCGAGGGCTTTTCGGTTAATTCTACTTGTTAGTTGTTGGTCCTGTTGTAACCTCAGAAAATCAGCTAATGATTGTAATCCGTCACCAACTGGGCTACCTACTTCAATCCCAGCCTTAATTATTACCGATAATTTATTTAACGCCTCTACACCAGTCCTGACAGACAAATTATCAAAGGCTGCAGTGCGATCACGGCCAGCATCTAGCTCGTAAGCAATTAACTCAAGCTCTGCTGCCAAAGGGTTGTCTTTTTGTAAGCCAAATTGAGCAGCTTTTCGAAATGCCTGGCTTAACGATAAACCTGACTTCAAAAAAACAATCAGTAAATTGATAAAAAAAACTAATGACAGATTAATTCTACGTCGACGATTACTCCGGTTTATGAGTAGATACATGTCCATCAATAAAAAGGACACAATACCCGCACTGATAATAATCCATAAATCAAATGACAACTCAATAGCAATTATTACTAGTACTAGAGCACTGCACCACTTTACTGACCAGTACCATAGCCAGAAACCAGCCACTGAAATACCACATTGGCGGATCAATTTATTTGGATAAATTAAATAAGCTTTTTTGGACTTATTAAAGGGATCATCAATCAATTTATTCTCTTTGGTAAGACTTTGTTTTAAAAAGTAGAGAAAAATAATTAACATTAGTAAAAAAAGTAAATCCAGCCAGTTGAATATATTCATTGCTCTATCCTCGATATACGACGTAACCATAAATAACCAGTAAATTGTAAAAATAGCGCCCCGCCCAAGTATGTTGGTCCAGATGGATGCTTTAATAAGGTGTCGAACCAGTCAGGTTGTTGCCATAGTAAAATTGGAATCAATATATAGGGTAAACCACCACATAATATTGCAGCATAACGAGTACCGGATAAGTGAGTGTCAATTTGTAACTGGTGACGTTGTCGATCTCGAACAATGCGGTTAACAGAATCAAGCATAAAAGTGAGATCACTTCCTGATTGATAGCGTGCAATAATAACTTGTGCAAATAGTCGAGTTGCAATACAGTTGTATTTGGTTGTTAGATGATTAATAGCCTGTTCTGGCGAACAGCCCATATCCAAGCGTCCTAACATTTCTGTTAGTTGATGCTTAACAGTTCCTTGACCTGACTGTGCAGCTAAAGCAATAGCCTGGTGAGGCGACTGGCCACTCGTTAAAGCCGCTTTCATCATATCCATAGCTTCAGCTAAACCTTTCTCTACTCGTTTTATTTTCATTTTCGCCATATCACTGATGCTATTAAAGCAAAACACCGTTACCACCATTCCCGCGATAGCCGCCAAAGGAATATGCTTGGGGAATATCTCAAGCAGTAACATAAAAATAGCGAAGGCAACGATTGCTATACCCGCAATAACAAGTGCTGGAGGTAGATTCAAATTAAGCGTTTGCAAATGATTATACAATGACGAATCAGGTTTGCTCTTAACAGCATATGAAAAATTGGCGTTGCCCCTTTTAGATTCACGAAACCAATGCAATACAATAATTAGCATTACCAATAAACTTAGGGATAAACCGATAAACTCTATATTTATCATCACTAGTCCACCTTTAATAATCGATTGAATTGTTCACTTTTATAGCCTTTTACTGCTACCTTAGCCGCTAGTTCAGTACTATTACCTGTTGCAACATGCTTACCATGTATATGGTCTGGTTCACTGTTTGCTGCGTGCTTAAAACTAAACAACTCTCGAATTTCATCTTTATCTTCACCATGAACTAACTCGCAAATGCTTACGACTCTGCGGCTGCCATCTTGGAAGCGCATAACTTGAATAATTAATTGTAGAGAAGAACGAATCATCTGCTGAATAGCTTCTTTTGAAAAGCCTCCACCCATTAACGCAAGTGTTTCCATGCGGCTGATTACATCATGTGGGCTATTAGCATGTAAGGTAGTTAAGCTACCGTCATGACCAACATTCATCGCTTGCAACATATCCAAAACTTCAACCCCCCTGACTTCACCAACCACTATACGGTCAGCCCTCATGCGAAGTGCATTTCTAACTAAATCACTAAGATTAATTGCACCACTGCCTTCGCTATTAACATGTCTAGACTCGAGTGAGATAACGTGGGGATGCTTTAGCTGAAGCTCAGCCGTTTCTTCAACGGTTACGATACGCTCTGTTGTAGGGATAAAACCTGATATAGCGTTCAATAAAGTGGTTTTTCCTGCTCCTGCGCTACCCGCTATTACTATATTGATACCTGTTGATACGGCAAGTTCTAAGAAGTCCATCATGGCTTTACTTAGAAAACCCCTATTAATTAGTTGCTGAGTAGTCAAATCCTCGGTATGAAAACGTCTAATTGAAACGATTGGTCCCGACTCACAAAGCGGTGGGATCACTGCATGTAATCGACTACCATCAGGCAAGCGAGAATCTACCATAGGTTGACGTGCATCTAGCTGCCTACCTTGAGTACTTAACACTCTGTCCAAAAAGCGACGTAAATGACTTTCGTTATCAAAACGTAACTTAGTTTTTGTTAATCGTCCGTTTCTATCAACCCAAATTTCATCTGGACCGTTTATTAAAATATCGGTAACACCAGGTTCTTTCATTAAGTCAGAAATTGGACCCAAGCCCGTTAACTCTTGCATAATTTGCAGGGTTAATGCTTGTCTCTCATATACGCTTAAACCTGGATTTAATCTTGGACGTATTTCTTCAATCAATCGTTCAAGGCGACGTTCAACCTGCGAAGTATCTTTTAACAGATGTATGTTCTGCTCTTCCATACCGTCAATTAGGCGATTATGTAAAAAACGACGTAACTCACGAAAGCGCTCTGATTCTATATTCTCTTTGTCTAGCGCAGTAAATCCTAAAATTTTATTTGAGTTATTCATGATGTGTTACCTTTACTTAATACCTTGTTAAGGCATTTTAATTGTGCACTCGCACACTTGAACGACGAATACCTGCTACCATTTCAATATTGCGATAACGTTGTTTGGGGTCAATACTATATTGAGTACCTTTTGCCCTATCGTGTGCACTGTGAAAGATCATCGCTATCGAATCGCTGGCTTTGATACTCGCTAATGGGTATACATCAGACGGTCTTATCGCCACAACTAGAGACACCCCAGAGGTAATTCCTGCCTGCTTATTTTTTGGCATTAGCATATTTTTTAAACCACTGTCTGCAGTCTTTTTAGCAGCTGGGTGGTTAATACCAATTAACTGCACATCACGGGCAACGGTTCTTACACCATTCCTGCCTCTGACAACCACATCAAAGCGGTCACCGTCACTCAACTGCTCGTAAGGCATACCTTTTTGGATGTGCTCTAGGGTAAACAAAACACGACCAGCTGGAATAGCTTCAGATAAAGATTTCTTTTCTTTAGTTTTCAAGTCGCTTGGGTAAATCGAACTCCCTGCTCGCTTGCTAACCTTTAATGTTTTACCCATCAAATGACGGGGGTTTTGTATAGTGCCTGCAAGATTGTCTTCATCAATACGCACTTGTTTAAGGAGTGATGAAGTCAGTACTTGACCCGGTTGTAGATTACTACTGACTATCCATGCCGGCTCCGTTGTCATATTTTCAAACTGGCGAAGTCCTAGCACTGAAGCTAACATACTTGATGCTGCAAAGAGGATCATGGCACCCGTGGCACTACCGGTTAATTTACTTTTCATATGTCACCTCATTTATCAAGTTAGGAATATTTTGGACAGGTGCAATGGCTGAACCTGCCCGTGAAACGCCTGATTAGTTCAAACTGCCGGTATTGCTAGCAGAAGCAGCAGCTGTACTCGCTGTACCACTAATAGAGGCGGCAGATTCAGAAAAGTCAGTATTAATAAATTCAAACTTCTGACCATCACCTGCATTTGTATCAACCGCATCAATAAAACCAGAGCCACTTATCTCTGACGTTCCTTCACCATTTTTCATACCATCAAAAGCGTAGCTCTGGTCTAGTGAGCCAATTGCTTCAGCAACATCTTCCATTTCAGCCGTTACAGCGTCACGCATCGTACTTAGACCTACGACTAGGCCAATGACTATCGTAGTCGATAACAATAACAACTCTGAAGTCATCACAAATCCGCCTTGTTTTTTCTTACCTAGTTTGTTGTTTATAAGAGTTTTCATAATGTTTACCTTTAATGTTGTGTAAGTTAGTAATTAATAAACCCAAATTATTTGAGCTTACATAGACTATTGCGATTGCTGTGCCAGCTTTTAAACAAACCAAAATAAAACCAAATAAATCCTTATAAAACAATAAAATAAATTTTAATTAAAATTAAATCATCACTGTATTGGTTATTAGCTAAAAAGCTTAGTTCACAATCTGATTTGCAATTTGCAAATCAGATTGTATTATTTATTTACGTACCCTCATTTGAGCTATTCAAAAAAGAAAATCTTTTTTTGCGAAAAATATAGCCTATTAAAAATGAATGCCCATACGCTTAAAGAGCCAGACTCATATAATTTTAAAATTTATGATTATTGATTCTAAACCGACAGCTTTGTTTAAAATGGAGATGTATCGCTTGTTTCGTAATAGAAACGAGAAGAAAACTAACTTTTTATTGTGGAAGTAACTTAGAAAACGGAGTTGCAGGGTCTATATGTGGCGCATTGTATAGCTAAAATTTAGTAGTTATCAAAAAATAAATTAACAGTTAAGCAATAATTATCATTTTGTTAGCAATATTTTATGGCAATAAAAAGTTAATAAATACTAGTGTTTGAACCAACCAACGACCCTGTAGCAAAATCTGTGTAACTGCCTATCATTAGTACCCCAAAAGGGGTTAGGATTGGCAGACTATGAATAAGAAAGAACTAGGGCATTTGCTAAGCAAGCAGCCAAGATAACCGTTGAAGCCTTTTTAAACGCAGAGATTGAAGAGCATCTTGGTTATGCACTTCATGAGAAAATCAACACAAAAATAGCCGCAACGGCTACTATTCGAAGCCCATTCGCACTGAAGACGGCCAAGTAGAACTTGAAACACCACGTGATAAAGAAGGTAGTTTCGAGCCTTTATTGGTTAAAAAGAATCAAACGCGATTTACGTCGATGAACGATAAAATCTTGTATCTTTATGCCAAAGGTATGACGACGAGAGAAATCGTTAAAATGTTCAAAGAAATGTATGGCGCAGATATTTCACCCACGTTATATCTCTTGTCACTAATGCCGTAATAGAACAAGTCACTGAGTGGCAAGATCAACCTCTAAATTCAGTCTACCCTATTGTTTATCTTGACTGTTTAGTGGTTAAAATCAGACAAGATAAACAGGTTATCAATAAAGAGGTTTACCTGGCCTTAGGTGTTAACATTAAAGGTAAAAAGAGTTATTAGGTATCTATTGATGGTCTTAAAGGCTTTGCTGAAGCGATTAATACCGTATTTCCTCCGGCACAAGTTCAGCTCTGTATTGTTCATATGGTAAGAAATTCGATGAAGTATCCACCCTGGGGGAATTACAAAGCAATAACGGGTGATGTAAAGCGAATATTTCAATCAGTGACAGAAGAAGAGGTATTACTTGAACTCGATAACTTCTGCGTACGCTGGGATGATAAATACCCTCAAGACATTCGCAAACGATTTCCCTCTGATGACTCAGCGAAAAAAGTAGTTAATCTTGCAATAGATGCGGCATCCAAGAAATGGACAATGTCAATAAGAAACGGGAAATCGGCCTTGAATCGATTTATGATTGAATTCGAAGACCGTTTAAAGGACTTTATTTAAAACTGGAAGTTACACAAAATCTGTTACAGGATACAGCCAACTCATGCCAATAAATTGTACTGCTTGCCTCTTTATTCACCACTAACATTTTACCAACGAGTGCATCAGGGTTCTGAACTGAACCATAGATATTATTAGTAGAAACTCTAGTTTTAACTAGCAAATCTGACGTAATCAATTGACCTGCTGAGATATTTACTTTAGTTACCCAAGCTGAAACTGTGAACAAATGATTTAATGGTAGTAAAAAATATGCTATGGATATTAAAGTAACGAATGCGAATACGCTCCAGGCAAAAGGTGTATTTAATTTGTATTTCATACATCACCTCATTCATTAATTTAAAGATAAAAGAGCCAGTCAGGTGACTGACCCTACTATTTAAGTATTTTAGTTTATCAAACTACCAACATTGGCAGCAGAATTAGCACCACTACTAGCGCTACTACTAATAGAACTGGCTGTTTCAGAAAAATCACTCGCGATAAATTCAAATTTCACTCCATCACCAGCGTTAGTGTCTATGGCATCGATAAATCCTGAACCACTGATTTCAGCAGTACCTTCACCGTTTTTCATACCGTCATAGGCATAACTTTGATCAAGTGAACCAATCGCTTCAGCGACATCTTCCATTTCAGCAGTTACAGAATCACGCATTGTTGTTAACCCTACGGTTAAACCAATAACGATAGTCGTAGACAACAACAATAATTCTGACGTCATCACAAAACCGCCTTGCTTTTTCTTCATGTTCTTTTTATTGATATTAGCTTTCATAGTGTTTACCTCTGGTAGTGTTAAAAAGATATCGGCTCATCATTTGTTATTAATTTAATGAGCCTATTAAGGTTATTGCCATTGCTGTGCCAAATATAAAAAAAAACAATAAAATCACACAAAAAACATAAAAAACCAATAAAAAACAGTGTAGTAAGTTGGAAGTAACAAAAACATTTAGTCATGCATATTTACGAAGATTACCGCAATAAGTAATTTGATTTGCAAAATACAAATCAAATTATAACGAGTTACCTCTATCAAAAATGATTTATAAATTTCACTTATGGTAATGCTGTAGATCCAGATAAGAAGTTTCGATGGGTCAATAAGTACCTGTTAGGGATGTGCAAATAGCCTTTTTGGTTCCAAACAAAACCTAAGTACTCACTTCCCTGTGACCACAGGTTTTTAGTTCCAAACAAAACCTAAGTACTCACTTCCATGTGAGCACAGGTTTTTGGTTCCAAACAAAGCCTAAGTACTCACTTCCCTGTGAGCACAGGTTTTTGGTTCCAAACAAAACCTAAGTACTCACTTCCCTGTGAGCAATAATTTATGAAATGGGTATAACGATTAAATATAAAAAGGTGTACTAGTATTAAAAAAAAATCCGATTCAATCAATGTAAGACTAAACCGGAAAATTACTCAGGAGAGAGTAGAAATATTATTGTTACTACAAGTTTTGTTAATTAATAACCTGCACTCTTGTGCGGTGCACACCTGCTACCATTTCAACATTACGAAAACGTTGTTTAGGATCAATACTATATTGAGTGCCTTTTGCCATATCATGTGCACTGTGGAAAATCATCGCTACAGCGTCGCTTGCTCTAATACTGGTTAAGGGATACACATCCGATGGTCTTACGGCAACAACCAACGACAAACCGGGTTGATTACCTGCTTGTTTACCTTTAGGCATCAACATATTTTTCAGACCACTATTATCAGCCTTTCGGGCTGCAGGATGGTTGATACCAATGAGCTGCACATCTCGTGCAACCGTACGTACACCATTTCGAGCTCTTACAACCACATCAAAACGATCACCATCACTTAACTGTTCGTAAGGCATACCTTTTTGAATATGCTCTAGGGTGTATAACACCCGACCTGGTGGAATAGCATGAGATAAAGATTTTTTTTCTTTGACCTTTAAGTCACTCGGGGAAATTGTACTACCCGCACTCTTATTAACTTTTAATGTTTGGCCCATCAATCGACGGGGGTTTTGAATCGTCCCTACAAGGTTATCCAGATCAATACGTACTTGTTTAAGCAGTCCTGAAGTGATCACTTGACCTGACTGTAGATTGCTACTTACTATCCACGCCGGCTCAGTTGTCAGCTTGTCAAATTGACGCAGTCCTAGCACTGAAGCTAGCATACCCGATGCCGCAAAAAGGATCATGGCACCTGTAGCACTACCGGTTAATTTAGCTTTCATATGTCACCTCATTAATCAGATTAGAAAAACGAGGACAGGAGCGAAATACTTATCCTGCCCTTTGAGCCACGGATTAATTCAAGCTACCAACATTGTTAGCAGAAGCCGCGGCGGTGCTTGCAGTGCCACTTATATCATTAGCTGATTCAGAAAAGTCAGTATTTATAAATTCGAACTTCTGACCGTCACCAGCGTTAGCATCTACTGCATCGATGAAACCTGAACCACTGATCTCAGCAGTACCCTCACCATTTTTCATACCATCAAAAGCGTAGCTCTGGTCGAGTGAACCAATAGCTTCTGCAACATCTTCCATTTCAGCTGTTACTGCATCACGCATAGTACTTAAACCAACCACAAGACCAATGACTATCGTAGTAGATAACAACAACAACTCTGAAGTCATTACAAATCCGCCTTGCTTCTTTTTACTCGGTGTATTGTTTTTAATCGCTTTCATAGTGTTTACCTCTAAGGTTATAAAATTAGTCGTTTATAAGCCCAATTAATTTGAGCTTACATAGACTATTGCGATTGCTGTGCCAGCTTGTAAATAAATGTAAAAATCAAATGACAACACCCTGATAACTCCTTGTTAAACAACATGTTGAGTAAAAGTCACATTCATACTATTTAAGTTTACAATACCAAGAGGATCACTATCTAAAGCTAAAGTGACAAATTGATTAGCAATTTGCAAAGCAAATTTAATGAATAAATACCATGAAGTTTTGATCTTGATGTATGAAGAAAAAATAAATCAAGATTATGAGCTAGAATGATCTCTCACGATTTACGGTGATTGAGCCTTTAGTTCCAGACAGAACTTAAGTACTCACATTCACGCGTGCAGCATTGGTTGGCTGGTCTATCTTAACCAGTTCACATGAGAAAAATTTTATGAAATTAGTATGAATAACTTGAAATTTATCGACAATTACTGTGATGACTGTGCGCTAAAAAATAAAAAACCCAAGCGCTTAATAAACGGTTTGGGCTTATTTAATAAGTGGTAGTATTAGGGGGTTACCACCAATTTCAAATGCTAAGCTGGATTAACATAACAACCAATATGTTCTCTTAGTAACAGTATTTTTGCACTCATCATCTGGTTATCTGGCTGTTCTCTTAGTACACCGGTATACTCCTTACAAGCTTTATACCACTGCTGCTGCGCTTCATAAATTATGCCTCTGTGGTAATTAATACGCCAATCACTTTCCATAAAGCGTTCGGCTGATGTTATAGCTTGTAATGCTTTAGTATATTTTCCTTCAAGATAATAGTATGCCGCTTGAAGTTCATAAAGGTGCGGATTATAGGGTGTTACACTCAACTGTCGTTTGACTATTGTTCTGGCTAAAGTCAAGTTCCCTTCTTCCATTGCTATTCTACTGCGCAAAATAGCCGCTTCAGGAAATGCACCACGCTTAGACAAAATCAAATCTAATAACTGCTGGCTTGTATTAGTGTTACCAATTTCAAATTCCACTAATGCACTAGTCATCATAATTCGCTTATGATTTGGATATTTCAGATACAAGGCGTTCAATTCAGATGCAAATCGAAAACAATCAACTATCGGTTTACTATTATCATGACAGTTAAGATTAATCATTAACGCTTTAACATCGATTAAATTATGATCTTTCGCTTTTTTACAATTAGAGTTGCTTGCGAGGTTATTCAAACACATTTCTTCGCGGTTAAATGATGTCATTCGACACTTTATTAATTGTTGCGTTCGAGTTTGACACTTAGGCTTAGGTACTTTTATTTTTACATACCTAGTTAAAAGCTCATCTAACTGCTCATTGGGCGCATAAACTTGGTTACTTGTACTCTTGTTCGCACAGCCAGTGATAAATAAACCACTGAATATCATACAAATTGAAAATAATTTTTTAATATTCATTTTACTGTCTCCTTTTCTGAGGCATTGAATGCCTGGTTGACATTAAAAACCGATTTTTGTAGTAGAAACTCAGTTGAAGGGAACTGCCATAAGTTGACTTCATGCTTCATCTCACGAACGATGGTAGGTGTAACAATGATAAATAGCTCACGTTCTGTATCTGAATCGGAAGTTGACTCTGCTAATTTTCCAAGTACCGGCACGCGACTCGCACCAGGTATAAAGTCTCGATTATTGTTAATGTCACGACTGACCAGCCCTCCAATAACCATAGGTTGTCCATCACGCAAACGTGTTGATGTGCTAATACTTCTAACATTAAACGCTGAGGTATTTAATCCGCTACCTGTACTACTCGAAATTTCCTGAGTTAGAAGCGTATCAGGTGTAGAAATTGTCGGGTTTAAGTCCAAAGTAATACGGTCATGTTCGTCGACCATAGCGCGAACCTGTAACTGAACGCCGAATGATTTAAATGTTGTCCCACTAAAAACACCAGAAGTATTCGCCCCAACTTCATCACCACTTACAATGCCACTTGGTGCAAATGCAGTTGGTACAGGCACTTCACCACCTGCTGAAAATACAGCTGATTCACCAGCTAATACAGTTAAAGTAGGACGAGATAAGGTTTTAGATATTCCTTCCTCTTCTAACATTGAAAACAATAAATCAAAGGCAAAATCTTTACCTGCTACTTGCAAATTATTTACTAGCCCGCCACCTAACACCTGCAAGGCATTATTAACTTTTGTCGATGATGATTCATTAGGGCTAGCTCCTGCTAAGCCAAAATTACCACTCGTTTTATCATAGCCCTTACTAAGTACTGAAAAATCTGGACGCCACTGTTTCAAGCGACGATGGTTAACTTCGTACATTTGAACCGAGACGCGAATTAGCGGTAAATCTCGTACTTCAATCACCGATAATAATTTACCTCCAGCAATGGACAATAATTTCGCGCGGCCAATATTTGAAGCAAGGTTATTATCTGAACTTCCGCTGGATCCAGACGAACCACTAATACCAAGTCCTGCCGGGCCAGCTGAGCTTTTCTTGCTATTACTCGTAAACAGCCCGCCTGACTCGTTCGCTAGAATCGTAATAATGGCTTCTTTAGATTTTTTACTTTCTTCTCCGGTCACGAGTCTAGATGCAACAGTAAGTACTCTAACTAATTCAACTTGGTTATCTACATAACCTTTTAGTAATAAAGTGTCTTGATTAGCATTAGGAACATCTCCATGCTGAACACGTGTTACAGTGACAGACTCGCCCCCCACTAAGTTAATATTATTTTTCACCCGAGTAACAATATCTTCAGGTAATATTTCAACCTTGATTAAGTTTATAATAGCGGCTGATTTAGTCTTTCTTTTTAGCGTATGCTGAACATCTTTGTCCTGCATACGCAAATTATTAACCAATGATGCAATTGCCGATGACTGCAGCAAAACATTATCATTGTCTCCTTGACCTGCTTCGAAATAGTTACGGGCCGCCGCTTCAGCTGCTATTCGGTATTTAATAGTAGGTACTTTTCCACGTAACACTAGCGCATTACGATCAGGAGCTAGTGTCAACGAGATGTTAGGATGAATATCTTTAATGGCGTGATGTAATACACTTAAATCTGAAGTAACAGTAAATAGAAAAGTTTCTGATGTATTATCAGTATACCAAACCATAACACTAGTTCGGCCCACTTTTTTGGCCAATGCTAAAGCTTCATTTTTACTCAGTACTTCTACTTGTAAAGTTTCTTCTTGCCCAACAGCAATTCGCTCAAGCGGTTTATTGAAGACTAATCGACTGTGTGTCCACTGCACTAGTTCCCTAGTTTCTTTGGACTTTTTACTGTCTGCGGTCTCTACAAATTTCAGGCCATCAGCTGCACATACCGTTGAGAATAAAGCTAATAACCAAATATAATTAATCAAAACTAATTTAAAAAATTTCATAATGCTCTCCTGTTACATTCGTCCGCAGCTACATACTTATGGTGTTTGTTGATACGGCGGTTACTAGCTATATCGCAACATTTAGACCAAGTTGGAGATTAGTTTAAGGATTTAGATTTAATTATTATAAAACAGTAGGTTATAAATTATATTTAAAATTTATTATCAGAAAGGAATTTATCTACATGGAAAATGAAATTGAACATTCTTATATTGAATTGCGTTTTGCAAATATGTAGATTATAAGAGGCATTTTGCAACAAGTGTGCGCATTTTTAACAATCGTTGAACTTTAGTTTCATTATTTTTTTGCTTTTTATGTTCAGGTAAGTATTTAATTAACAAGCGATGTAATTCTTTGCGAATAACAGGTTTAGGCAAGAAATCATTCATACCAGCTTTCATATAACGCTCTTTGTCACCATAGACTGCGTCAGCAGTCACCGCAATAATAGGTACATGCTTAAAGTGCTCATCGCTTGAGCGTATATGAGTAGTCGTGGTTAGACCGTCCATTACCGGCATTTGGATATCCATGAGCACTAAATCAATTTCAGAATTTTTCAACATGCGTAACGCTTCAACGCCTTGGTTAGCGATTAGCACCTGACATCCGCAAGATATTAAAAATTGTTCTATAATAATTTGATTTTGTTGGTTATCTTCCACAACTAAAATAGTCGCATTACCAAAATTAATATCACTCTTATTAACGCTGAGTGCGTCATATAACTTGATACTAGCCTTCCCTAACATCTCATGCAACTGCTCCAAAATCCTACTAATGTGAGAAACTTTGATCGGGCCATTAACCAATAATTCATTTTTACTGTGCCAATGAGTGAATTTACCACTGCCCAGCAGATCCAATATTATCAAACAAGGTGTGGAGCCATCGCTGAAGTAAGGCTTTAAATACTTTCTACAACTATCGCTTTGAGCCGGCTCAGTCACTACCAAAAAGTCAGCTAACCCAATAGAAGGATCAGGTAATTCTGAGGTGGACCTAAACACTTTATATGTTACTTTGTAACGTTTGAATATCTGCTTAATTGCATCGTTTAGATTATTATCATTCCCAATTAACCAAACAATATTGTTGCGGTTATCTGGTAGTAAAGGTAATTGATTTTGTGGAACAGAAATATCAATCTCAATTGGAATTTCAATACAAAAAGTACTACCTTTATCTAATTTAGAATTGACTCTAATTGTTCCTCCTGCAGCTTCACAAATTTGATGACAGATGGCCAAACCTAAACCACTACCGCCAAATTGACGAGTGGTAGACACGTCAGATTGCATAAAAGGTTCAAATAACTGAGACATTTTTTCTTCAGCAATGCCAATACCCGTATCAATAACCTTGATTGAAAGAACACCTTGGTTATTTTCTGTGGGTTTGTATGCTACATGAATGTTAATTTCTCCAATACTCGTAAACTTAATAGCATTGGCCAGAAGATTAATTAAAATTTGGCGAAGTCTAACATTATCACCTATGACGTTCATTGGTACATTAGCATCAATACACAAAATCAGTTTCAGCTTTTTCTTAACCGCGCTGTCAGACAAAATATCAATAGCTTCATCTATACAAATACCTAAGTCGAATTTTCGATGCTCAAGTGTGACCGCATTAGCTTCAAAACGTGAATAGGTTAACACGTCGTCAAGAATACTTAATAATGCACTTCCACTCGATTGGATCATATCAGCAAAGCGTTGTTGCTCTTGATTAAGCCCAGTATCTTGTAATATTTCACTTGAGCCAATCATGGCATTTAGTGGGGTGCGAATTTCATGGCTTATATTAGCCAGAAAACGACTTTTTGCAACAGCAAGGGTTTCAGCATGCTGCTTGGCCTCTTTTAATGCATATGCTGCTGCTACACGCTCATCAACATCAACAAGCGTAGCGGCAATAGCAATTAAGGCACCATTTTGATCAACAATTGGCGTCATACTCATTTCTGCCCAAGTATGGGAACCGCCAGCACATCTCATCTGTAATTCTAATCTGCATGTGTTGTGCACGCCATTGGCAAATTGGTTCAAAGCCTTAATAACAATTGGTTGGTTAACACCACTAACAAATTCAGTGATCTCTTTACCCATACATTGACTTTCAGGCAACTTGATTAAATCACTCCATGCATGATTCATAAAAGCAATGCGTCCGTCTGGTTGAAGGCGCAGAACAACTTCACTAATATTATCGACTACTAATCGATAACTGTTTTCAGCAGCAGATGCCAACTGTTCAGCTTTTACTCGTTGGGTAATATCAGATTGGACCGCAATATAGTGGCTAACTTGACCATTTTTACTTTTTACTGGTGATGCATCCATTGCGATCCAATAAGGCTCACCATCGCGATTATAATTGATAATTTCGACGTTAAAATTCTCCTTATTTTTAATGGCTTCAGACATAACTGTAACAACGTTCTGATCAGTCATTGGCCCTTGTAGTAACTTTCCTGGTCGCTGGCCTTTAATTTCCTCAAAAGAGTACCCAGATAGTTTTTCAAAGCTGCGATTAACCCATTCAACTTCACCACATTCATTTGTTATAATCACCAAGTTGTTGGTGTGACTTGCAACCAAAGATAATTTTCGTGCTTCTTCTTTAAAGCGTAAGCGGATTTCCATATCTTTATGAGCTTGAATATCGAACAAAGATCCTATAAACCCCTCTTCAGCGTTTCTAACCATACGCATTTCAAACCATCGGTATTCACCAGATTTATCTCTAAGTAAAACCTCAACTCGCTTAGGATCACTTTTTTCACATACTGTTTCAGCCATGTTATTACAGAAAGATTCTTTACTTTTTTCATGCAAGTAAGTTGGTAAAGCACAACCCAATAATTCGTTATCGGTATACCCTAATTGCCTATTCCAGGCTGAGTTTAAATAGGTCAGCGTAAAGTTATTATCGCATTCAAATATACATTCATCTAACAACGACAGTAATTTAGCGTGAGCTTGCTGGCTTTTTGATAGCTTCTCAATTAGGGCATATTGGATTTGTACTTGGAGCTCTTTGCTGTTATCCACGCTGACATCCTATGCTATTTAGTTGAAGCTAATTGTGACCAGTGACAAACATTGGCATATAAAGGAAAAACTTCGGTGCAATAAAAGTTCTGTTCAAAAGGTGTTCGACTAGAGGTACAATCATCCAGAACTGTTACGTTAAAGCCCAAATCTATTGCGGAACGCGCAGTGGAATCGATACAGATGGAAGTAACTGTGCCTGCAAACACGATATCGGTAATACCTTTATCATGAAGTAACTTCGCTAAATCTGTATTAGAAAATGCATTCAATCCTCGCTTACCTGGAATTATAGTAACAAAATCATCAAATTTAGACAGTTGAGGAATAACTTCTGCTCCAAACGTATTTTCTTTGAAGGCTCCAACATCTTTGATGACTTTAAGAATACCTATAGGATTTGCTAGCTCATTGTAGTCAGCGGTAAAATGAATGGGCGTGTTGACCACCATCCCAAAATCACGCCCATACTCACTAAGTAACGTAAGCGTATTTTCAAGTACTCCCGTCACTCTTGATGATTCTTCAATCACACTATATAAAATACCTTGTGGTGAAAAATAATCATTTTGATAACCTATCAAAACTAGTGCGGTATGGGATAAATTATTCATCTTTTAAACTCCAATAGTTTCATTTACTTGTGCAAGTTGAATTTTACGATATTGTTGTAAAAAATTTTCTAACACTAACTTTGTAATAGGCTTTTCAATATGATGAGTAATACCTTTTCTATATAACTCAGCAACAGAATCTCTGTCGGTGATCCCTGTCAGCGAAATTTTCGGCGTATTAGCATTTACGCCATTACCATCACGTAACTGGCTTGCAACATCACTACCAAGTAAACCGGGCATCCGTTCATCTAAAAATATAAGGTCAAATGGCTGTTTGCTGGTCAACTCCAACGCTTCAATACCATCATCTGCACCAGTAAGAATACAACCTAGATGTTCTAGCATGATTATTGTCGTCATTTTACTGGGTTGACTATCGTCTGCAACAAAAACTCTAAGTTTACGTAAATGCTTAATGTCACCCAAAAGGTTATGTAAATCACTATCAAAAAATGGCCAATATAGTGAAATCTCGTCCGTACGCTCACGCTCCTGCAATTGTTGCATAGTACGCAATACAATCGTTGAATGACTATTTGTTTTAGTTAAGTTAGCATAAACGTCAGACGTAGCTCGACAATCTTTAATTTCGATATGGCAAGGTGAATCAGCTGTTTCATTTGATGATTGCGCTATACATTCAATATTAAGGCCTTGTTCAAACGAACGAAAACAATGTTGTAATGATCTGTCGTCTGATTGAATACGGACTTTAATTGGCTCACCAATCAGCTCTGGCAGGCTTTCTTCTAGTTTAGGTTTACCAGAAATTATAGTGCTAAAATATTTTTCACTTTGGTCATCACAGTAAAAATCAAAGTGCATGTGATCATCAACAACACTGAATTTTATAGTGACACCATATTCGACACTATCTATAGCCTGTTGAATGTCTTCTGCAAGCTGTTTTGTCAGTTTATTTGCATCAAGGTCAACCATAGCTCGACTAAAACTGGTTTGGTTTAGCAATCGACAACAAACGGGTCGCCCCATTTGAGCTATCAACATAGCTCCTACACATTGAACCAATTCTAATATATCAATTCTTGAATTTTCCAAAATGATGTTCACCTTTAATGAAAAAACGATATTATCCTTAATCAAAGCAATTAACGTTCCATTATAAAGCCTATTATTTAACGTTTAAAATCAATAATTAAAAATTATTGATTTTAGATATAATCATAAAAGTCAATTTGAGTTGCAAATTGCAAATCAGAATAAAAACCAAATTGCTAAAAGTAATATATTAAATTACCCATACTAAGTTTTCCAAATAGTGTAAAAACAACTTCAAAAAATCCATCAATTTTTTGTTCTAGAGAAAATAAGCCGCTCGTTTAAGCAAAATATAAGTATTGAGATTTAATTCACAGTTATTAGCTCCTCCAGTATCTTTGTCGACTGTATAAATATCGATTAACATCAAACACACAGACTCTAACTATTAGCTATACTTTATGAAAAAAGCTAATAATCAGTCACACAATACTTTAATAAAATACATATTTGACAAATATTTACTCGATAATAAAAGAAAAAAGTATATAAGTGACGCCTGTCAAAGCTATCAAGAATTATTAACACTTCACCTTAATAATTCTTGATATATTATCTGGCATAAATAATGCTTTGTAATATTCACAGCCCATAGCTAACAAAGAATATCAATTCAGGGGTGAATTACTATGATTAATATTAGAAAGCAGGCAGGTTTTGCAGTTACCGCTGAAATGGTATTTTTGGCAACAATTATATTTATTGGTTCAATCATTGGATTAGTTGTGATCCGTGATGCTCTTGTTCAAGAGCTACTAGATGTGGCTGAAGCAATAGAAATAAGCGAGCAATATGCCTTTGATGGTATTAAAAAACCTGTTGAAGAAAGTCAAAGCACAGTAGTCATTGTTAATCCAGAATTGGAAGGTATCCAATAGTCGTGTTTGGCACTAAGCACATTAAAAATAAAATGACAGTGTAAAGTATATTATCAAATCATTTTGGATATAAAAAACTGAAAACCCTATATAACTTGGAGCTTTCAGTTTTCATTGGTTCTTATTGAACCTGTATTTGGTGCAGATAGAGAGACTCAAATTCTACCCCCCTAATGCCCCCAAAGATGGACGTCAAAAAAATTATAAAATTTTATATCAACTACTTAATTAGATCACTAAAGTAACTCTCCCATACATTTAAGTACGATTGGGTACATTAAAATACAAAGAATTTACTGTTGAATATGGTATTGAAATTGATGATGATGTCTGGAGAGAAATTAATACTATAGATTTTAGTGTAATGGTTGAAAGCACTGAGCGTTCGAGAAAATATGCTTGAGGTAATTAAAAACCTTACTGGTCCTATTATATAATAGAATGGTTTTGTCGATAGTATGGCAAAACGCCACTCTTTTAAGATAAAAACACTTTGGAGAATGTTATTATAGAGCATCTTAGCTGCACTAAACAAATTGCTGAACTTCCTCAGAAAGAGTTGCACCAAGCGCAGCTTAACGAGGCAGCTATTGCAATTAGTATTAATGGCATTAGCCAAGCGGTAATGATGGCATCTCCTGAGCATTTAAAAGACTTTGCACTTGGTTTTAGTTTAAGCGAAGGCTTAATTCATTCGGTTAACGAAGTTTTAGATATCATTGTTCATTCACATATCTCTGGATGGCAAGTTGATATTCTGGTTTTAGCACGAGTTCAGCATCGATTGAAGCAACGACGCAGAACGATGGCTGGGCCAAGTGGCTGTGGCCTTTGTGGTCTAGACTCTATTGAAGCTGCTATGTCATTAAATCAGCCTCATCAAAAAGAGGTAAAATCGTTTCAATTACCCTCTGAGAAAATTATTATTCAAGCAAGAGATGCCTTACCTAGTATTTTAAAAAAATCGGGGAGTATCCGAGGAAATCATTGCGCTGCATTTTTTGATTTATCTGCTAAAATGATCGCCTTTCGAGAGGATGTGGGTCGTCATTCAGCGTTAGATAAATTGCTAGGTTGTTTGTCGCATAAAAAATTACTGACTCATGATGGTTTTGCTTTGATAACAAGCCGCTGCAGTCATGATTTAATTGCCAAGGCTGCTCGCTTATCTCTGACAACGTTAGTCACGCTAGCACAGCCGACTGACTTAGCTGTTAATTCAGCTCGCAAATCTCAAATAGCCTTATTTTGCTTCCAACATGGGCAACTAAAACGTTACGCCTAATAAAGGATTTATATGTCTAAGTCATCAAAAAACAATCCTGCCTATTCTTCACCTGCTGGTGGTTGGGGAGCACTAAGAAGCTCAGCTAAACACTTAATTCAAAGTGAAAATGCCGCGAAAAGCGTTAAAGCATTACTCAAAGCAAATCAACCAGGTGGTTTTGATTGTCCTGGTTGTGCATGGGGTGATTCTACCACTGCCGGGAAAGTAGACTTCTGTGAAAATGGCGTTAAAGCCATTGCATGGGAAGCCACCAGTAAACGTGTTGATAGCAATTTTTTCAAACAGTATTCAATAACAGAATTACAACAATGGGATGATCATTCACTGGAGAAAAGTGGCCGTTTAACCCAACCAATGTATTACGATGGAATAAGTGATCACTACCAGCCAATTGATTGGCAAGAAGCTTTTAAAATCATTGGCACTAGCCTGCAGCAACTTTCCTCCCCCAATGAAGCATTATTGTATACCTCTGGTCGAGCGAGTAATGAAGTGGCCTACTTATATCAGTTATTTGGTCGAGTATTAGGCACAAATAACTTTCCTGACTGCTCTAATATGTGTCATGAAGCCTCTGGCATAGGCATGACAAATAGTCTAGGTACAGGTAAAGGTACGGTGACTATGGACGACTTTTCTAAAGCTGACGCCATTTTTGTCTTCGGCCAAAACCCAGGCACTAATCATCCTCGTATGTTGGGAACCTTGCGTGAGGCAAGTAAACGCGGAGCTAAAATTGTCTCCGTTAACAATTTAAAAGAACGTGGATTGCAAAAGTTTTCAGACCCACAAAGCCCAAAAGAAATGATCTTCTTAACGGGGACTACCATCAGTCAATATTATTTCACCCCTCGCTTAGGCGGAGACATGGCGTTATTACGTGGCGTCGCTAAATGTTTATTTGAAAGATTTGAGCATGATAAATCAGTACTCGATATCGAGTTTATCAATAAACATTGTCATGGTTTTGAAGCATATCAACAAAGTGTTGCGGCAAGCGAATGGGACAAAATTCTTGACCAATGTTGTTTGACTCGAGAAAATATTGAACAGATAGCAACAATCTATGCCAGTAGTAATAAGGTTATTTTCACTTGGGCGATGGGTATTACCCAACACCGCCACTCTGTCGCTACAGTACGAGAGTTAGTGAACGTACTAATGCTCAGGGGTAATATTGGCAAAGCAGGGGCTGGCGCATGTCCGGTACGCGGTCATTCAAATGTGCAAGGTAATCGTACTATGGGGATCAATGAAAATCCGTCAATGGACTTTCTTGATGCACTAGAGAATCGTTACTCTTTTAATGTTCCTCGTGATAATGGTTTTAATACCGTTGAGTCTATTCATGCCATGCTTGAGGGTAAAGCTAAGGTATTTATTGCCTTGGGCGGCAATTTTTCTGCGGCAACACCTGATACCACGCGTACTCACATGGCCTTAAAAAAGTGTGACTTAACCGTACAAATCAGTACTAAATTAAATCGAAGCCATGTGATAACAGGTAAACGTGCGCTAATTCTCCCGTGTTTGGGCCGTACAGAAATAGATCGTCAATCTAGCGGCGAACAATGTATTACGGTAGAAGACTCAATGAGTATGGTACACAGTTCAACGGGTCAAAATGAACCAGCAGCTAACACTCTTCGTTCAGAAACAGCCATTGTTGCTGCAATAGCCATGGCATCAGTAGGCGATAAAATAGTCGACTGGAATACGCTGGCCGGTAATTACGGGTTAATTCGTGAAGAAATAAGTGCTGTTATACCCGGTTTTGATGACTATAACTCCCGAATAAAAGCAGGTAGAGGTTTCCACCTAGAAAATTCAGCAGCACAACGTCATTGGCGTACTCCAATAAAAAAAGCCATTTTTAGTGATGCTAGATTACCAGACCAATTAGTACATGAGCGTGCACAGTTAATGACTAAAAAGCCGGTACTAACGCTGCAAACACTGCGTTCACACGATCAATACAACACCACTATTTATGGAATGGATGATCGTTACCGTGGTGTATATGGTGAACGTAATATCATCTTTATGAGTGCAAAAGATATAGATAAACAGGCATTAAAAAATGGAGATCATGTCAAAATAACAACGGTATCAAACGATGGCATAAAACGTTCGCTCTCTAATTTTAAAATTGTTGAATACCTTATCCCCCCAGGCTGTGTGGCTGCCTATTATCCAGAAACAAATCCCTTAGTGCCGTTAGAAAGTATCGCTGACGAATGCGGTACCCCAACATATAAATCAATACCAATATCTATTGAAAAAATGGATAACCAACAATAGGTCTTAGCTAGATATATCGGTTACCTATCAAGAACGATAAAATATGCTTCTTGATTAGTAACCGACAGAGTTAAATTTATATCGCTGAATTAAAACTTCGAGGCGCGACTGGTGTGGCCTAATAACAAACCTTTAAGTGATGTACTTTACTTCGTACCTCACTCAATGACATGCTAGGGTAATATCTAATGTTAAGCGAATATACTTATTATTAAATTTATATCGATATTGCTAAACAACTTTACCTTTTTAGATACCCTATGTAGTGGCGTAATATTTAGAAAGCCATTGAGCATTGAGGTATATCATCAGCCAAAAATAAAAATACCAGCATGAAGCTGGTATTTAATTAAAGCCACCTAAATAAAAAAGCGATTAAGGACAGTCTCCCCAGTTAACACCGTCAACACTACATTCATAAACAGTTGTGCCGTCCTCTTGCTTCGTTTCTTTACGCCACTTTCCTTCATCATTTTTATGTATCACTACATTACCTGTTGCCTTGCTTTTACGCCAGTAACTAACATCAACTGCAACTTCATCATCAAATCGATAAGGCATTGCATCAAAAGCAGTAAAGAAATCTGCTGGCACTAGATCTGCAACCTTCTCTTTAACATTTACCCAATTAGATAAAGTTTGAAAGTCAGCATTCATGTCTCTGAAATAGAACTCTGCACCATACTCATAATCAGTTTCAGAGTAACGTAAGTTAAAGTTACGCTCATAAGGGTTTTCTAAACTGGTATTTATACACTCTTCAAGTGTTGGGAAAGTGACTGTGGGTATTGAATTCCCAAGCTCATAGTGAATTCCCTCTTTTTCAAAGCTAACACGCTCAATATTGCCACAGCGATATGTTTGGTCTGCATTGATATATACATCTTCTCGAATACTTAGCCAACCTTTGAGTGACTGGTCGCCCCAGCTAATTCCCACCTCATGAAATTTAGCTAAAACAACATCAACTTTTTTTAATGACCCTGTATCTTTAAGCTTCACAAACTCAATAAAGTCTTCAGTGCCCATATAAATAATTTCATCGCGATACCAAGCATCAGTAAAGTTGTACTCTTCATCTTTATCTTTGTCTTGATAGATAACAACTCGAATTTCGGCAGCAGTTGGATATTCTTTTTCCAAGGCTTTTTTATGTTTATAAGCAGCTTTTAAGCCCGTAACAATAGACTGAGCTTTGCCATAAGCGGCGCTGTCATTATTCGCAATAAAATCTGAATAAATTTGATCAGCCGATAAATTGTAATGAGCAATCAGATTTAGTATTACATCTTCAATTTCTTGCTTAAGCTCAAGACGTAAATCAGTATCAGCTTTAAGTTCATCACAAGTTAAGTTTCCCTTGCCACTCCCTTTCAATTGACGTCGTAATTGCCCCCAAATAACAGACGTTAATGGCGATATATTACGAATATCATCATCTGATAAAGGCTCTATAGATGGGGGAAAAGACATTTGATATGCCTCAGTAACCTCGCCTAAATCTTCATCTATAGCACCAACAGGCACATCGACATACATGGTAGAGTAAGGTACACAAGAAGCTTGTTCTTCAGTGAATTCAAAACTGTAATTACCTGATTCAGTTGAAACTACTGACGGCTCAGTTTGCTTATCAAACTTACTATCACCATCTAAATCCAACCAAACCGTAGCACCTGACACGTACCCATCAATAACTTTACCCGTAAGAGAAATCGTATTAACTACTATAGGGTCAGGTTTATCAGGTGCAGGTGCAGCATCAGAACCACCACCGCCACAACCAGCAAGGGTAGCCGTCATGGCTAAAGAAATAACAAATTTACTTTTTTTAAAAAACATACAAATTTATCCTTTTTTGTATTTAAAAATTAATGCCATACGATTACAAATCGTATAATAGGAATAAGTGAGCAACTCGGGCATTTATAGTAGTTATTTTGTAACTACCTACAAAATAACTGATTAATTACATTTCAGCTAGTCTATTTCTTTTTATCATTTAATAATAAGTAGATGCTCCCGCCTCAGTAAGGCGAACTTCACTTTTAAATAAAGCTAAAATTTCTGATCTTATTTTATTAGGGGTTTCATCAAAAACGTTCTCAGCTTTAGGTTTTTTAGTTATTTTATGTGGAGCAGCCTGCATAATCTCAACCCACTTATTCTTTTTGTAACCAAATTCATCACCATTATTTAACTCATCACCTTCTAATTGCAATTCAACATCATGGTTGGTAATAGCTGAATGATTTTCAGTAATCCTATTAAACAACTAAAACCTTTCTGGAATGGTTACTTCTTCTACTGGAAATTTAAAAGCATTTTCACCATGAAGAACAAGTGTCGACTGATAATTTCCCTGTAAGACGTCTCTAAAGTTTTTACGTGCTTTTCCATAAACCAATCAATACATTCATCTAACGTTTCGTTTCGAGTTGCTTTAGAGCGTTTTGTTTGAACAGCTGGGTTAAGACCATCATTTAACAATTGTCGTAACTCTGGTATCTTCTCACACGCTTTTTTCAATGAAATATCAGGATAACGTCCCGATGCAATGCGAGATGGTTTATCATGGTAACTATATTGAAAAGTAATGGTACAGAACTCCGAAACACGTACACTTAAACTATCACGGTCAGCTATATCGAAACGTTTGGATTGTTTTTTATTTAATAAAGATTTAATTTTGAATCACTTAGTGCCATTTTTATTACCTTATAATTTTTATCATGGGTACACAAATGGGACACTTTTATTTATAACGGTAGAAAACACGATGATATCCAATGTTACACAACAACACATACAACAGAGTTAAATAGTTGATTTATATGAACAACAAAGAACGTAACGTTACACAGAGTGACACTATGAACCAGCCTACGATTCTCTGGCACGATTATGAAACTTTCGGTATATCACCGAAGTTTGATAAACCGTCTCAGTTCGCCGGTATACGAACCGATCATGATTTAAACATTATTGGCAAACCAGAAATGTTTTATTGTCGGCCGCCACAAGATTATCTTCCGCAGCCGGAAGCTTGTTTAGTTACGGGTATTACTCCGCAGAAAGCTCAGCAAGAGGGTTTATCTGAGGCTGAGTTCGCTGAACGTATTCATACGTTATTTACCCAACCTGATACCTGCGTTGCTGGCTATAACAGTATTCGTTTTGATGATGAATTTACCCGTTACCTGCTTTATCGTAATTTTTACGACCCTTATGCACGGGAATGGCAAAATGGTAATTCTCGTTGGGATATTATTGATATGGTACGAGCTTGTTATGCCCTTCGCCCAGAAGGCATAAACTGGCCAACCGTTGAGCGAGATGGCGAACAAGTGGTTAGTTTTCGTCTTGAGTTATTAACTAAAGCCAATGACATTGCTCATGAAGCCGCGCATGATGCGATGAGTGATGTTTATGCCACTATTGCGATGGCAAAGTTGATTAAAGAAAAACAGCCTAAGCTTTATGATTTTATTTTTAATCTGAGAAATAAAAAGCAGGTTGCTGAATTAATTGACGTTTATAATATGACGCCGATTGTGCATACCTCAAGTAAAATTTCATCGGAGCACGGCTGTACCAGCTGGTTCGCCCCTTTTGCTTATCATCCGGTTAATAAAAATGCCATTATCGCTGTAGACTTAGCGTTAGATCCACAGCCATTATTTGATTTAAGTAGCGATGAAATCAAAGCGCGATTGTATACTCGACACGATGAATTAGCCGATGACGAATTACCCATTCCCATAAAACTTATTCATCTCAACAAGTGCCCTATTGTTGCGCCAGCAAAAACATTATTGCCTGAAAATGCCGAACGTTTGAAGATCCCTCGCGAACTTTGTTTAGCAAATTTGGCTAAGTTAAAACAGCATTTAGAAGTAAGAGATAAATTAGCGGAAGTATTTGCTGCCGAAGACTATAGCGACCAAGCAAAGCCAGACGCTGAGCACTCTCTGTATGGTGGTAATTTCTTTTCGCACGGTGACAAAGCACAAATGGATATTCTACGTGAGCTTTCACCTGAACAATTAGCGACTCACCCGTTTATTTTTCAAGATGAACGATTAATGCCTTTATTATTTTTATATCGAGCCAGAAATTATCCATTAACTTTAAGCAGTGCTGAACAACAAAAGTGGCAGCAGCGTTGCCAAGACAAAATTCAGTTTGGTGGCAAAGGCTTATTAAGTGCTGATGAGTTTATGATCACGTTAGAAAATTTAGCGCATGAACATGAGAGCGATGCAGGAAAAATGAAGGTGCTTAAAGCGCTTTATCAATACTTACAGTCTTAAGGCTAATAATATGAATGCCTTAGATAGTTAAACGTTAACTATCTAAGGCATGAAACTTAACTATCGCAATTCATATCTAGATAATTTATAAGGTTATTTGTTGTTTCTTCAATATTACTCACGTCACATGGAATGACTAATATTGTATTATCACTCGCCATACAGGCTAGAACTCCTAAGCGCTCGCCCATATCCTCAACAATCTTTGAAATCAATGTCGCTGCACCAATAACCGTTTTGATAATTATTTGTATATGATTGTGTTTGATTTCTAGAATCACAGAGTCAATAGACTGTTTAGCTCGAGGAATGTGTTGTTTTAATGGCAACCGATAAACAGCGTCATTATTGTTATTACGAAACTTTATTGCGCCCACCTTTTTCAATAAGCGTGAAATTCGTGTTTGTGTAATATTATCAAAACCACGTAATGACAACGCACGCGTTAATTGTAACTGAGAGCCGAAACGCTGGTCATTTAACAACGATTTTACCGCATCAAGTAGCTCAGGTTCTGAAATATTAATCATAAATATTGTCTACTATTTCCGTTATATAAAACAAAGGTTTCTTCCTAATCTAATGCTTTAGCGTTATAGGTTGTTCAATAAAACGGTCAATCCCTAAATACGATGCTTGAGCGCTTTGACTGTTATAATTACTCGGTTCAACCTGTTTGCTATAAGCTGTTTGCCATTCTATCAATGCAAAATCATCAATATTAAGCGTTAACTCATCTCCATTTTCAAGAATAGCTTGAGCAATGACTCGATAACTTTTATAGCCAATTCGTGGTGAATCAAACTCTATTTCAACATTTTGCCATTCTGTATTTTCACTTAAATCTATTGAGCCAATTAAATGTTTTTCACCATTTTCAAAGGCATCAAACAGTTTTTGACGGGTTTTTCGCCCTTGCCAATAGAAATTGATTTTCACCGAAGTTTGTACATTGAATTTTGCTTTTAATGTCATCGGACTACTTGGTTTATATACTCTTTTAAAACTCTGCATACCAAAAGTATTGCTCTGTAATGGTTTTAATTGTATCGATAAGCTATGTTGTCCACTTGCACCAAAATCATTAATCGACGTACTTTCTCGGTCAAATAACCAACCGCGTTCAGGGCTATCAAAAAGCATAAAGGTTTCAAAGTCACTGCCATTAATAAGGTTTGTCCCTAAACGATAACTAACCTTGTTATTAGGTAAAACGATTTGTGTGATAGGTGCTTGCCATGGCAATTGATATAAACTGGTAACACGTTCATTAGCGCTAAACGTTAGTTGTGTTTTTGATGTGTCTTGAGGTTGAACTGTATCTAAAACTTTATTAGCGTTAATAACACCGTGACCTCCTGATTGGGTTATTTCCGTATTACGAATTTTAGACAATGTTTTAAGGCGTTTCATTACCGTATAGCGATTAGTACCTGTTGCAGGTGTTGGTTTATAACCTTTAACATAAATAGGCACTATTTCTGCGCGATGAAATTTTTCACCATCAAGCCATACATACAAAATAAAGCTATGTTGAGTCGCACTAAAGTTTTGATCGAATATAAAATTCCCCATTGAATAGGCAATTAACTTATTGTCATAAAGCTCTAAACCTTGAGTAACATGAGGATGATGGGCTATCGCTAGCGCTGCACCTGCATCTAAAGAAGATTTCAATCGTTGTTCAGTAACCCCTGTAGGGCTATTGGCGTACTCTTGGCTACCATGGTACTGAACAATGGTGATATTACCTTTTTCGACTTGCTTGGTCACAGAACTCAACATATTTTCCATTGAGCCATATGCTGCACCACCATGATCGTTATTTGCCGTTTGTGTGGGATTTGCGCTACCTTCCCAACCTACGTAACCAAGCATAGAAAAGTTATTGTTCTTTATTTTTTGTTCATGGGCTTTCAAGGCAGACTTTTCATTAATACCTGCACCAGAATAAGCCAACTGACTTTGAGATAAAAACTTTAACGTAGAATGTAATCCTGAATCCATATAATCATAAGTATGGTTATTACCGAGGGATACATAATCAATACCTGCCCAACTTAACGCATCTAATATTTCAGGTTGAGAATAAAAAGTGACTGACTTTGGTGCTCGTTCAGTCGGTTTTTCATCGGCAATTTGTGTTTCTAAATTAACGGCAGCGTAATCTGCGATACTCATGTAAGGTTTAATATGCGAGACAATAGCGCGACTATCTGCTGCTTTATTATCTGGATGTATCAATATTTCATCACCAAAATAAGGTTTATAAAACCGTCGTCCCATCATAACGTCGCCACCAAAGGCCAACATAACCCGATTTTTCGCTTTTTTAACTAAAGTTATATCACTAATGTTTTTCTCTTTATCTAGAGATTGCGATAATTCAAAATGGCTGAATGTTTGAACATTAGAGAAATAATTAGGATGGGATAAAACAATTTGGTAACTATCAGAAATATTAGCATGAATAACAAATGTGCCTTTCTGGTTTGTGGTAACTTTTTTATCTCCCACCTGCACATCAACACCAGCAAGTGATTTTCCTTGTTCGGTATTTACCTTGCCATTAATAACAAAAGTATCGTTAGCGAAACTGTTTACCGTTACCATGAATAATAAAACTGACCAGAACTTGTTCATTAAAACTCCTAATTTAAAACAATCAACATGTACTACTATATAGATTTTTCATTGAAACTTTTATTCATAAAACAAACATCCCTATAACCTAAGGGTATGGACTTAAACCTGATTAAACTCATTAGCATTACCTATAGCCTTCATTTATGAATCACCAAAATTTTATAAATATTAATGTTGAGAGAATTGAGTGAGGATAAGTCATACCCTATTAATGATGAAACAGAGGCAATAATGAAAAATTCAACAACTAATAATGATGGAGAAACAACTGAAGATAAGAAAACAGCCAATTCATTTTTTACGCGTAGTACATTAAGTGATGCACATGTTAAACCCTCACTGTCTACTTATGAAAGCGACGATATAACGCCCTTTTATATATTAGGGTATAATTAAGAAATTGAATGATTGCTTTTGGGCGGACTTGGTTGTAAATGTCAAAACAACTTTTTTAAAGATTTTTAAACTTTAGTGTTAATACGATTTAACAGCTTTATTATTGTCTAGATCCCGTCCTGTGATAACAGGAGATGTAATTAATTCATCATGAGAAAAAACGTTATTGAACTAAGGTTTAATAACGTTATGGTTTCCACTTACGTATTACTGTTATTAACTAATGAGCAAGTTAATTAACAAATTTACCGGCAAGCTTTTTCAAATACTTTCCTTGATGAATGACTAATTCACCATTTAGCATCACATGCTCTATCCCTGTTGAATATTGGTTCCAAGTAGAAAAGTCAGCCTTCGCACTAAAGGTTTTTGGATTGAATACAATAATATCAGCTTTATAGCCTTTAACTAATTTCCCTCTATTGTCTAAACCAAGAATTTCAGCCGTTTGACTTGAACTTTTTTTAATAAAGTCAGCTAAAGTAAGTAGTTTCTTTTCAACAACATACTTTTGATATTTTTTAGGGAAGCTCGCATACTTCCTTGGATGACCATTAGTTCCATCTGACGATGTAACCACCCAAGGTTGTATCATGAATTTTTCAACATCTTGTGGCGACATATTAAAAGAGGCAACACGAACATCACCTTCTTGTACTAATTGAATCGCTGTAGTAATTGCGTCTGATGATCTTTTGTTTGCCACTTCAGCTAGAGTTAATCCAACAAGCTCTTGGTTTTTAAAAGCAGTGATCAATAATGATTTTGGTCCACCGCGCCGGCGAATGTTTTCAGTAATTTCGCTACGTAGTTTTTCCGCTAACTTAGGATCATTTAATCGTTTATAAAAGGCTTCTTTTGAATCAGCCATGACCCATTTGGGCATTACTGCACTGTGTAATTTAGTGCCTGAAGCTAACCAAGGATATTGATCAGCTGAAATACTTAAACCGCTCGCTTGAGCTTGCTCTACTTTTTCAATGACATTTTTACTTTGCCCCCAAACATCAACACCCAACGCCTTAATATGAGCAAGGTGAAGATGTATATCCGCTGCACTTGCAATATGAATAGCTTCGTCGATTGCTGCACTTAAACCGATATTAAAAGTACTTTCGTCGCGTAAATGCGTATCATAAACCCCGCCATATTTACTCGCAATTTTAGCCAGCGTTACGACTTCTTCGGTATTGGCAAAACTTCCCGGTACATAATAAAGCCCGCTTGATAAACCTAGCCCGCCAGCCTCCATTGCTTTCGTCAATAATAGCGACATTTCGTCAAGCTCTTCTTTTGTTGCAAAACGTTGAGCTCGGCCCATTACTTCTTCACGCAGACTGCCGTGACCAACGAGTAAACCAACATTAGTACCAATACCATTAGCTTCGAGGTCTTCAGCTGCTTTTGCAATATCGACGGGACCTTCACCATCATTTCCATTAATAACCGTCGTTACGCCTTGGGTCAGGTAATTTAAATTATGATTTTTATCCTGACTATAAAGCTCTGCTAAGCTATGTGTATGTGGATCAATAAAACCTGGGCTAACTACTTTGCCTTTAGCATCAATGACTATTTTAGCAATTACGTTATGATCACCTTGTGGATAAACACCACAAATAATATCACCGCATAGTACGATATCTAATGCTTGTGCTTCACCATGGATACCTGTGTAAACTTGGCCATTTTTAATTAAGGTATCAACCTGCTCTTTCGGTTCAAAAGAACAAGAAAATAAACTAAGCAAACAGCCCGTTATTAATACTTGTTTAATCATTTTCTGACTCATTAACCCTGACCTATTCTTTATTATGATTAGTGTTCGACAGCATTGTTCTCATTAATAGTGTTGATGCATTTTTCGCAATAATTTTAATGTTTTCACGATTTGATTCATCACCCATCTCATAAGTAATAGCATGAACATTATAATGATCCGCAAAATATTGTTTCGACACGCCATTATTCGGTGTATTTCCTGGCTGCAGTAATACTCTAAAGTTAGGCATGGCTTTGTCTAATTGACCTAACCAATGCTTAACAAAATAAGGTTCTTCTACGCCGTAATTTACTGGCATGGTGTAAAAAACATCTTTCTGTGTTGAATGAAAATCTACGGCAAATTTGATTTTTTCACCTTTTGCTACGAGTGACCTTAGATAGTTATTTATATGCTGGGTTTCGGGTTGGCTGAAGTTAATCCAATCTCTATTCAGATCTAAACCATTGGCATTATGTCGCCAATGCCCCATAAACACACCGTCTGGATTAATATTGGGAATAACTAATACGTTATATTTATCACGAAACTGCTTAGCTAAATCGTTATCTGCAAGTAATGTTTCAACAAAAGGAAATAACGCTAAAGCGCCGGTAACTTCTGGGGGATGCTGACGCCCCAAGATCACTAGCCATTCATTACCAGAGCCTATTGATTCAATTTTGTAAATAGGACGTTTTTGTACCGATTGTCCCAATACATCAAGACCGATGTTATCGTTGCTAATCAGTTTATTCGCCCAATCTATATAGTATTGGTTATCGATAATTTCTTGACCCGCAATATAAATCGCATTTGGTGATGCTTCAATATTCATGATCAGTCGTTTACCATTAATTTTATGGGGTTGTAGCTTCCAATTTTGTCCGTCTTGGCTAACTTTAGGAAGGTATCTGTGTTTGTCCCCCTTCACTATCATCGTTATTTTAATCATTGCTGATTGCTTGGCTTGTATTTTAAATGCATACCATGGGCTTGAGTTAATAGGAGTATTTTCAGGTTTTAGTTGGATTAAATACTCGTTATTTCCAAGCGACTTACACTCATCCATACGTCCTGCAGAAAAATCAGCGGTTAAAATAACATTGCCCGAATTACATGTTTGCGTATTAATACTTTCATCATTTGAAGCACAAGCGGCAAGTAATAAGACTGAAAATGACAATGCGCAAATAAATAATAATTTTTTCATAATTAATCTTTAAAGTTGAATGGTTAATATAAAGATGGCTCGGCTAAAGTGATTTGCCAAGCCATCTTTGTTATTTTACAGTAAGAAAATATTAATATTTAAAATGATTTACTTAGATTTAAATAAACGTAACGACCACGGTTTGAGTGGTAATCTCCTGAGTAACCGTGCCAGAAGTTATCTGCTAATGGCGGCTCTTCGTCAGCAATATTTCGAACACCTAAACGTGCGTATGTACCTTCAAGAGGGCTACCTTTACCAAATTTATATGACGCATATACATTTACAGTTGTCATACTAGCAATCGGTAAAAACACTTTTACTTCATCATCATTGGTATAATCTGCACTGGTATCAATAAATTCACTGACGTAATTAACACTTATACCAGCTCCCCATTGATTAAGTTTCCAGTTTAACGACGATTTAGCACGCCATTCAGGATTACCATCTTTTAAGATTAAATCGCCGACACCTGCAACTTCTACCTCTGCAAGGTTAGGATATTTATCTAAATTTTTCTGTGCTTCAAGTACGATTGCAGAAAGACTATCAACAGATGTTTCATATTTAGTTAAATGTGCTGCATTAATGTTAAATTCAAAATCACCAAATGATGTTTCAAAATCATATACTATGCCAAAATCAATACCTGTCAATTCTTGGCTTGCTGCATTTATATATCGGTTATTTACTTGGCTAGCAACTAGTTCACCATCACGAATAACATTAGAATTACCAGTGCCTCCGTCTTGACGTATCACATAATCGTGCGCTAGCACCGTTTCATAAGGAGCAAGAAAAACGAGATTCTCTTGGTCAATATTCCAATAATCGATAGTGAACGTTAAGTTATCAGTCGGTTCAAGAACGAATCCAAAAGAGGTATTCACACTGTCTTCTGGCTCAAGGTCTGAATTACCTTGACGGTTATCAATAACCGCATAGGTTTCATCAGTTACAGGGTCATACTTAGAAGAACGACGTGGCATGCTTGCTTCTTCAGAGCTTTGTTGTAAGCCAGGTACTTTAAAGCCACCAGCATACGATGCTCTCACACTTAACCAATCTGTCGGTTTGTAAAATAAAGCAACTTTAGGTTTAAGTGCATCACCGCCATCAGAAAAATTTTCATAGCGTGCTGCTAATTGAACTTCAGCATACTGATCACCGCTGTCAATTAATGGCACGATAAGCTCTGCATAAGCTGAACCTACATTACGGCTAGCACTAGAATCAGTTGTTGCGCTACTTCCATACAATGAGCTTTCATTCACAACACCTGAAGCATCAATAAAAGGCAAGCTTCCGTCTACATATTTTGAACGGTCACTGTCGTAAGTTTCACGGCGAAACTCAATACCTACAGCAAGCCCAGCGTCACCGGCTGGCATAGAGAAAATTTCTGGGTTACTTGCTTTGAAATCAATCGACGCAAGGCTAGTTTGCGATAAAGTATGCGCTTCAATTAAAAACTGGTCGCTGATTGATGGAGACACTAAAGTTCTATTACCAATAGTATTTGGATTGTTAACATCACCACCACCAAAAACGTTATATGCGGTGGCTGAATCTGTACTGTTCACTGCTTTTTCAAAGGCATTTACATCAATACGTGTGCTTCGGTCATTCGTTTCGGCTTCACTATAAAATGCAGCACTTTCCCAATCCCATGCTCCCATATAACCTTTAAAGCCGGCAAGTACACGAAAACTACTGTCATCAACCGTAACTGTTCTTGGCCCTATATCAGTAGGACGATATCTGCGTAAAGTTACTTCTTCGCCAAATGGATTGTAAAAGGCATCTGCAGATATATTAAAGCGATGCTTACTGCCGTTATGATTTTGCTCTGATTGATTCGTCAATTCCGCTTGGTAATAAATACCTTCCGCAAAAAACTCAACATCATCATTAACTTCATGCGTAAAGTGAGTATAAAAGTTAACTCTTTTTGCATCTGAAGATAAAGGACGAGTGGTTCCTCGATCAAAACGGATATCTCTACCGGAACTGCCCTGGTCAACACAAACATTTTCAACTGTCAGTGCTGAATCTACACAACCTGATAAAGTGTCAGGTTGTAAATGAAATCTTCCTAAGCTATCACTGTCAAACTCGCCCCAAGGCGTATCTGAACTTCGATTATCTAATTGTGTATCACCAATAAATTCTTCAGGTAACCCTGCGTATTCGCGTCTATCGTGACTTGCCGAATATGGACGCTCTGTTGCCATCATGCCGTTACGGTTATAAATACTTAAAGATCCAACAAGGTTAGAAAGACCGTTATTAAGCTCGACACCACCTAAATAAGTAAAAGTTGTTTCATTTAATGGTGTACCTTGAGAACCACCATGTCTAAGGCTCACTTTGTTACCAACATATTCACTATCAAGCGCATAGTTAACTACGCCAGCAATAGCATCCGAGCCGTAAACAGCAGCAGCACCATCACGCAACACTTCTAATGAACGTAAGCCTGAAACAGGTAAAGTGTTTGAGTTAACGGTATTTACAGGTACTTTGTTAGCGCCTGATTTAGATTGTGTACCAGGATGATTTACCATTCGGCGACCATTAAGTAATACTAAGGTATTACCAGCACCTAAACCACGCAGGTTGAATGAGCCAACATCACCACGGGCATCATTGACGTTTGAAGAACCGGTAGTTTCACCAAAATTAACAGAGCCCATTTGTGGAATGGAGCGTAGTAGTTCATCTCCAGACATTGCAGCTGAGTTTTCAATATCCGCAGCCGTCATTGTTGTTACGGGCAATGGACTAATATCAGTAGCACGTTTAACGTTAGAGCCAATAACACTAATTCGCTCTACTTTCTTTTCTTCTGCTTCAGTTGATGTTTCTTCGGCATGAACTTGAAAAGTAACTTGGGCTGTTAATGCCGTGATAACGCATAAGGTTAAGTGCTTTAATTTATATGATTTTTTCGCTTGTTGTTTCATTTCTTCCACCTTGTATAATTTAATTGTGGTCATTTTTGTCGAATATTTATATCCGATCATTTTTTTATTAAACTCACCTTGCCCAAAGTCATTCAACAATACCATTACTAGAATATCCGAACCCTATAACCTAAAGTTATGTACAATCAAGATTATCATAAAGTAAGCGTTTATATATGCGATAGTTGATTGATTAGAACCTTTGGTTATGCTTTTGTTAACTTTTTGAACTGCTTATTGGTTGATTACCCTTTACAATCAGATCTCTGTTTTTGAACATACAGTTCATTCACTATAAAAATAAAAGTGTCATAAAAATAAAGGCAACGAATAACATGCAACTAGAAATATCAATAATAGAAACATTTATAATCGCTTTATTAATTCTTTTCACGGGATACTTTTTAAATAGTAAAGTGATGTTTTTAAGAAATAATAATATTCCTGAACCTGTGGTAGGAGGCATTGTGTTCTCAATACTTTCAGCCATTTTATATATATATTTTGAGGTAAACTTTCTATTCGACATGTCTTTTAAAACACCATTAATGACCATTTTTTTTACAACGGTCGGATTAGGTGCAAGTTTTGCGTTACTTATTAAAGGTGGTCCTAAAGTTTTGTTGTTCCTGGGTGTCGCCACCTTATATTTAATTGTGCAAAATGCGGTGGGTGTTTCGATAGCAATGGCTACAGGACTAGATCCTTTAATGGGACTCATTGGTGGTTCAGTTACCCTTTCTGGCGGCCATGGCAATGGTGCAACATACTCTGATTTATTCATTAATGAATATGGTTTACCTAGTAGTGTCTTTGAATTAGCGATGGCGGCCGCAACTTTAGGTCTAATTTTAGGTGGGCTTGTTGGTGGCCCCGTCAGCAAAAGATTGATCACAAAATACAATTTGAAACCCGATAATTCGTACCACGAAGAACTTGACGATACCATCACCTTTGATCCTGATGATCATGATCTTGTTACGCCAAGAAAGATGATGGAAACTTTATTTGTTATTTTAAGTTGTATGTATTTAGGTAATATCGGTTATTTAGCCCTAAAATCTGTGGATGTTGTGTTACCTGCTTTTTTAATTCCATTATTAGTAGGCGTTGTTATTACCAATTTTACCGAGTTCACTAAAACCTATAAAATTAGCCGAGCGTGTATTGATTTATGGGGTACGATGGCACTTTCAATGTTTTTAGCAATGGCATTAATGTCACTTAAAATTTGGGAGTTAGTTAGCCTAGCTGGCCCAATGATATTTATGATTCTCGTACAAGCTGTCATGCTCATGTTATTTGCTTATTTTATCACTTTTAGAATAATGGGAAAAAATTATCACGCTGCAATTATGGCTGGTGGACACTGTGGGTTCGGCTTAGGCGCTACACCAACGGCGGTTGCTAATATGGAATCTTTGGTTTCTCGTCATGGCCCTTCCCCCCAAGCATTTTTGGTTGTGCCACTAGTTGGTGCATTTTTTATTGATATTACCAATGCGTTGGTTATACAGTTATATTTAAGTTTTCCATTTATGAATGGTTAAAGTCGGACAGTATAAAACACTCATTAATATTTTGATTTTTAGGAAACACAATGCGCTTAAGACATATTGAAATTTTTCATGCTATTTATACCACTGGTTCAATCACCAATGCCGCTAAAATATTGCATGTGTCGCAACCGTCTGTCAGTAAAGTGTTATCTCATGCTGAGCTTCAATTAGGTTTTAACTTATTTGACAGGGTTAAGGGCCGACTTATCCCAACGGATGAAGCTGAAATGCTCTTTGATGAAGTTGACAAAATTTATCAACAAATGCGTTCAATCAAAAATACCGCGCAAAATATTAAAAAGTCAGAATTTGGAAGCATAAGTTTAGGGGTTTCTCCTGCACTTGGTTTTGATGTTATCCCAAATGTCATTGCCAACTTCCATAAAGACTTTCCTAATGTCACTTTCGATATTCAAACTATTCATAACGACGAAATGATGCAAACGCTATTAGAGCATAAATGTGACTTAGCGGTTTTGTTTTCTCCTAAAACACTGCCGGGGTTGACCTCTGTTTCATTAGCACAATCTGAACTGGTTATTGTCTATCCTAAAGACAAATTCCCGCATTGTCCGACAAAGTTAACCCTTAATGAAGTTTGTGATCTTGAATTTATTGACATAAGCGACAGCGGCCCCTTAGCTGAAATGCTATGGGCAAGAATTATGGAGGAAGACATTAATTTCAAATCAACAATCAAAGTTCAAACCTACTTTATTGCCGCTAGATTAGTCGCTAGAGGCGTAGGTGTATGTGTTGTCGACCGTTTTACTGCAGAAGGTAACTTAAGCGATAATGTCGCTATAGCATCTTTCGAACCCACTTTAGCTTTTAATATAAATGCTGTTCATCTTGAAAACCGTAAGTATTCAAAGGTTATTGATGAGTTTATGCCATACCTAACCCAAGGATTTTAAAGGAATAAAACACAAACATAACCCTAGGTTATGATCAATTAAAACCTTGTCACTTTTAATGCATGCTCACTAAGTTAAGCTCTGGATACAAATAAAAATTATCCACGTTTAACTTTAGGAATACAGCTATGCATATTGCTTCTCCATACTTATTATTTATCGGCGACGCCACCGACCAACTGTCAATAAAAATGGCGCGTGGTGTTTCAGATTGGCGCCCAGAACTATGCATTGGTGAATATGCGGTTACTGGTTGTAAAGTTTCAACGGGAATTAAAAAATTAAATATCAAGCAAGCCGCGGAGAAAGGCGCAAAATCTTTCATTCTTGGCTTTGCCAACAGTGGCGGTGTACTAGATAAAAAATGGCTACCCTATATTATTGAAGCTTTAGACAACGGCATGGACATAGTTAGTGGCTTGCACAATAAACTTACCGATTTCCCAGCAATTGTCGCTAAAGCTAAAGAAAAAAACCGAAAATTACTTGATATTCGTCATCCTAAAGCCGAATTTATTACGGGAACTGGCGTTAAGCGCACCGGTAAAAGGCTCCTTACGGTAGGAACTGACTGCTCGGTTGGAAAAATGTATACCTCTCTAAGCTTAGAGAAATCAATGAAAAAACATAAAATGAATGTTGATTTTCGTGCAACAGGACAATGCGGAATTTTAATAGCAGGTACTGGTGTAGCTATTGACTGTGTTATTTCAGACTTTTTATCAGGGGCCGCTGAGTCTTTATCTCCGAATAATGATAGCGAACATTGGGATATTATTGAAGGTCAAGGGTCGCTCTCTCACCCAGCTTTTGCAGGGGTTAGTTTAGGTTTACTGCATGGTTCTCAACCTGATGCTTTGGTTATTTGTCATGACTTAAATCGTAGTTATATGCGCGGCTTACCTCATAGTAAATTTCCGAGCATTGAGGCAACCATCAACTTAAATTTACAAGCCGCAAAATTAACCAATCCAAACACTAAAGTTGTCGGTATTACGGTGAATACTTCAAGTGTTAGCGTCGAAGAAGGGCAACGTATTTGTGCTAAACTAAGTGAGGAATTTTCGCTTCCTTGTGTTGACCCATTAAGAGATGGTACAGATAGCATTGTGGCTACTTTGTAATGGTGACAGAAAATAAAGCAAGTGAAAAACAGCATTCAGTTAACAAACTGACAATCAACGTTTTCAATGAACAACTGCGATTAAAAAGTGTTTTTCGTATTGCTCGAGGCGCAAAAACTCAAGCAAATGTGGTTGTAGTAACAATAGATGATGGAACACATTGTGGTTGGGCGGAAGCAGTACCATACGCTCGTTATAATGAATCTGTGGATATTGTTATGGAACAAATTAGCGCGCTAGCTTTAACCGAGATAACCAATAAAAACATTGGTGAAACGCTTGCTTCCTTACCTGCAGGAGCAACACGAAATGCTTTAGATTGTGCTTGGTGGGATCTACAAGCTAAAAAACTAAACACAACGGTCGAAGAATTATTACACCTTGATCCTGCTAAAGCTTGTATTACAGCTCAAACACTCAGTATAGATACGCCTGAAGCTATGGCTGAAGCCGTTACTAAACTTAATAACCCGCCATTAGTTAAAGTTAAGCTTGATAATCAAGATATTATCAAAAAAATGACAGCTATCGCGCAGGCAGCGCCTAACAGCGAATTCATTGTTGATGCTAACGAAGGCTGGTCAATTGATGATTTGGCGAACAACTGTGCACAGCTTAAAGCGTTAAACGTTATTTTAATTGAACAACCCCTTCAAGCTGGACATGATCAAGCCTTAATTAATTTTGACTCACCCATTCCTCTTTGCGCTGACGAATCCTGTCATACTCGTGCAGAGCTTGATTATTTAAAAGGTCGTTATCAAGTTATTAATATAAAACTCGATAAAACAGGCGGCTTAACCGAAGCAGTTTTGCTGGCTCAGCAAGCAAAACGTCAAGGCTTCGAAATTATGCTCGGGTGTATGGTTGGAAGTTCTTTAGCCATGGCCCCAGCTGCATTACTTGTTAACAAAGCACGTTATGTTGACTTAGACGGTCCATTACTTATACGCGATGACCGAGAGTTTGGTTTCAGTTTTGACAAAGGGGTGATGCAACCTCTTCCACCGATTTTATGGGGCGGTCCGCATACATTGCAAGCAGCGAGTAATTTACTTATTGATTAATTTTTATGTTTCTCTTTATTCCCTTAAAGACTTCAATTTTTTGAAATGTCTAAGCCCTGCTTGCAGGGCTTTTTTTTAAGTTTTAATTAGAAATTAAAATGAATCGCCAGGAATACGTACCCAACCTTCCATTAATACCCGAGCACTTCGGCTCATTACGGCTTTATCAACAATCCAGGCGCCATTAACTTCACTGGCTTGTGCGCCCACTTTAAGCGTGCCTGATGGATGACCAAAAGTCACAGATTCTGAGCCTTCACCTGCAGCATTACCCGTAGCAAGAGCAACTAATGTGCCCGGAATAGCGGCTGCTGCGCCAATAGCGACTGCCGCTGTGCCCATCATCGCATGGTGTAATTTACCCATAGACAATGCGCGCACGTGTAAGTCAATATCGCTTGCTAAAACAGCTTTACCACTTGAGGTAACATAATCTTTTGCTGATGCAACAAAAGCAACTTTGGGCGTATGTTGGCGAGCCTCGGCTTCTGAAATTTCAGTAATTAAGCCCATTTTAATCGCGCCATAAGCACGAATCGTTTCAAAGCGTTCTAGTGCTGCAGGGTCGCCATTAATGGCTTCTTGTAACTCGGTGCCGGTATAACCAATTTCATCTGCATTTAAAAAGATGGTTGGAATACCTGCGGTGATCATGGTTGCTTTAAAAACGCCAACACCGGGTACCTCTAGGTCATCAACAATATTCCCCGTTGGAAACATCGCCTCTGATGGATCAACGGGCGCGATAAATTCAACCGGTACTTCTGCCGCAGGGAAAGTAACCCCGTCGAGCTCGAAATCACCAGTTTCTTGTACTTCACCGTTGGTGATAGGTACTTGCGCAATAATCGTTTTCGAGATGTTTTTTTGCCAAATACGTACGGTACAAATTCCGTTTTCAGGAATACGCGTTGCATCAACAAGACCAGAATTAATCGCAAATGAGCCAACCGCAGCGGTTAAGTTACCGCAGTTACCACTCCAATCAACAAACGCTTTATCGATAGCCACTTGGCCAAATAAATAATCTACATCGTGATCGGCTTGGTTTGATTTTGCTAAGATAACGGTTTTGCTGGTGCTTGAGGTTGCGCCGCCCATACCATCGGTTTGTTTGCCGTAAGGATCTGGACTACCAATAACGCGTAGCAGCATATTATCGCGTGCTTCGCCGGCAACCTGACAACGTTCAGGTAAATCAGTTAAATTAAAAAACACGCCTTTTGAAGTGCCGCCACGCATATAAGTAGCAGGAATTTTTACTTGAGGTATGTGTACTTGGGGAGTATGAATCATCAGTTTTCCTTCAATATTTTTCGCTTCTCAAAAGACGCTTTAGCTAGGTTGAATGATGTCACATAGCGGTCTATGCTGCTGCCATTATCTTTACTAAAAAGCTTTTTGCTTTGCGATTTATTCACTAATAAAAAGCAGCAAATTAGTTACCTAAATTGCTGCTTTAATTAAAATTACACCGAGTTGATTTTTATAAGAATTGTTTTATCAAGGCCAACGCGCCGATGACTAAGGTCAATGAGCACTTTAAACCTAGATAAAACATTAAAAATCAATTATCTATTAGACTCCAAGAAGTCATTCGCAAACTTTTGTAATACGCCACCTGCATTGTAAACTGACACTTCTTCGGCGGTATCTAAACGACACTTAACTGGTATCGTTAATAATTCGCCGTTGGTACGGGTCATTAACACGTTCATTTCAGCGCCCGGTGACATTTCCCCGTTACCTGCAACATCAAACGTTTCGGTACCATCAATATTGTAGGTATGGCGTGTTTCGTTATTAACAAACTGCAAAGGTAAAACGCCCATGCCCACTAAGTTAGTACGATGAATACGCTCAAAACCTTCGGCAACGATCACTTCAACGCCGGCTAAACGAACACCTTTAGCCGCCCAATCACGTGATGAACCTTGACCATAGTCAGCGCCAGCAACGATAATTAACGGTTGCTTACGCTCCATGTAGGTTTCAATCGCTTCCCACATACGTGACTCGGTGCCCTCTGGCTCTATACGCGCCAGTGAACCTTGTTTAATGTCACCGTTGTCATCACGACACATTTCATTTAACAATTTAGGGTTAGCAAAAGTTGCTCGTTGCGCGGTTAAATGATCGCCGCGATGCGTTGCATAAGAGTTAAAGTCTACTTCGGGTAAACCCATTTTATCTAAATAAGCTCCTGCAGCACTATCGAGTTGAATAGCATTTGAGGGTGATAAATGATCTGTGGTGATGTTGTCACCTAAAACTGCTAACGGACGCATACCTTTCATGGTACGTTCACCCGCTAAGGCGCCTTCCCAATAAGGTGGACGACGAATGTAGGTGCTCATTTCTCGCCAATCGTAAAGCGGAGATTCAGCCGGTTCAAAAGCGCCTAAATCAAACATCGGCGTATAAATTTTCTTGAACTGCTCTGGCTTAACACAGCTTGCAACTATCGCATCTATGGCTTCGTCAGTTGGCCAAATATCTTTTAAGGTAATATCATTACCTTGTTGATCTTGTCCGAGTACATCTTTTTCAATATCGAAACGCATTGTACCGGCAATAGCATAAGCAACTACTAACGGTGGTGAAGCTAAAAAGGCTTGTTTAGCATACGGATGAATACGTCCATCAAAGTTACGATTACCCGATAAAACCGCTGTTGAATAAAGATCACGGTCGATAATTTCTTGTTGAATTTTTGGATCTAACGCGCCCGACATGCCGTTACAAGTCGTACAAGCGTAACCGACAATACCAAAACCCATTTTTTCCATTTCAGATAATAAGCCGGCTTCTTCTAAATAAAGTTTCGCGACTTTTGAACCTGGTGCAAAAGATGATTTAACCCAAGGTTTGCGCAATAAGCCAAGCTCGTTAGCGCGTTTAGCCACTAAGCCTGCCGCCACAACGTTGCGAGGGTTCGAGGTATTAGTACAACTGGTTATAGCGGCAATAATAACCGCGCCATCTGGCATCTCTCCGGCTTTTTCTTGTGCTTTACAGGCATCAAGGTCTTTCGCTATGCCTTTTGACGACAATTCGCTGGTCGGTAAACGACTGTGCGGATTAGACGGGCCAGCCATATTACGACCAACTGATGATAAATCAAACTCAATAACGCGGTCATATTCAACGTCAGCTAAGTCATCAGCCCATAAACCGGTATGTTTAGCATAGGTTTCTACCAGTTCAACTTGCTCTGGCTCACGGCCGGTCAGTTTTAAATAATCAATGGTTTGTTGATCAATATAAAACATTCCTGCTGAAGCGCCATACTCAGGTGTCATGTTCGAAATAGTAGCGCGGTCACCTATAGTTAAACCTTTGGTACCTTCACCAAAGAATTCTAAGTAACTTGATACCACTTTTTGATTACGCAAAAATTCAGTAATGGCTAAAACCAAATCAGTAGCCGTAATACCCGGTTGGCGTTTACCCACCAGTTTTACGCCAATAATATCAGGTAAGCGCATCATCGACGGGCGACCTAACATGACAGTTTCAGCTTCTAAACCACCGACACCAATAGCTATAACACCTAAGCAATCGATATGCGGGGTATGGCTGTCGGTGCCAACACAAGTATCAGGAAAAGCAACACCGTCACGGAGTTGAATAACCGGTGACATTTTTTCCAAATTGATTTGATGCATAATGCCATTACCCGCAGGAATAACATCAACATTTTTAAACGCTGTTTTGGTCCATTCAATAAAATGGAAACGGTCTTCGTTGCGGCGGTCTTCAATGGCACGATTTTTTTCAAACGCATCACTTTCAAAACCAGCATGTTCAACAGCAACAGAATGATCAACAATTAATTGCGTCGGTACAACCGGGTTTACTTTTGAAGGATCACCACCTTGCTCGGCAATCGCATCACGCAGTCCCGCTAAATCAACCAAAGCCGTTTGACCTAAAATATCATGACAAACAACACGTGCCGGATACCATGGAAAATCAAGATCTTGCTTACGCTCAATTAATTGCTTAAGTGAATCTGTTAAGGTTTCAGGTGAACAACGGCGTACCAATTGTTCAGCTAATACGCGTGAGGTATAAGGTAGTTTTGCGTAACTACCGGCGCTTATTGCTTCAACCGCCCCTCGAGTATCAAAATAATCTATATTGATGCCGCCAATTTTATAACCGGGCAGCGGTTTGCGATGTTCATAATTCATAGTCATTACCTTTCGCTGATAGGTGGAACCGTTCTCGGCTTAGCGCCTTTGTAGTCAGCACTTGGACGAATAATACGGTTATTTGAACGTTGCTCCATAATGTGAGCAGACCAACCTGTTACGCGTGAACAGACAAAAATAGGGGTAAACAATTTAGTTGGAATACCCATGTAGCTGTACGTTGAAGCATGGAAAAAATCAGCGTTACAGAATAACTTTTTGGTATCCCACATGAATTCTTCACAAGCCACTGAAATATCGTAAAGTGACGTATCACCATTTTCAGCCGCTAACTTTTCAGACCATGCTTTAATAATGACATTACGTGGGTCTGAAGTACGGTAAATTGCGTGACCAAAGCCCATAATTTTTTCTTTACGTTCAAGCATACCCGCCATTTTTTCTTTAGCGTCGCTTGGCGATGAGAATGATTCAATCATATCCATCGCGGCTTCGTTAGCACCACCATGAAGTGGACCACGTAATGTGCCAATAGCGCCGGTGACACATGAAAACATATCAGACAAGGTTGAAGCACATACACGCGCCGTGAAGGTTGAAGCATTAAACTCATGTTCTGCATATAAAATTAATGATACGTCCATAACACGTTGATGCTGTGCTGATGGGCTTTCACCATTTAGTAAGCGCAAGAAATGTCCGCCTAAAGAGTCTTCGGTTGAAGTACAGTCAATTTCTACACCGTCATGGGAGAATTTATACCAGTAACACATGATGGCAGGAAATGCGGCTAATAAGCGATTGGCTGCTTGATTTTGCTCGCTAAAATCATTTTCTGGCTCTAAATTACCTAAAAATGAACAACCGGTGCGCATAACATCCATTGGATGAGTTTCTTTTGGGATCAGTTTTAATACCGCTTTTAATGCTTGCGGTAAGTCGCGCATGGCAAACAACTCAGTTTTATAAGTGGCGAGTTCTTTTTCATTAGGGAGTTCACCATGAAAGAGTAAATAAGCGACTTCTTCAAAGGTACTGTTTTCAGCTAAGTCAGCAATATCATAACCACAATAGGTTAAACCTGAGCCTGACTCACCAACGGTACAAAGCGAAGTTTCACCCGCACTTTGACCACGTAAGCCTGCGCCACCAATTTTTTTATCTGCTACTTTTACATCTGACATACTATTTTCCTCATATTCTTTTGTTGGGTTAGTCGCTTTTATCGCTGCTAACTTAGTTTTATTTTATTATAATATCTGTTACTTATTTTTGCCTTCGGTGAACAAAGCATCAAGCTTTTGCTCGTAGTCGTGGTAACCCAAGTAATCGTATAAATCCATACGCGTTTGCATATTGTCGATTTCAGCTTTTTGGTCACCATCATCAAGTAAGGTTTTGTAAACCGACTCTGCCGCTTTATTCATCGCACGAAATGCTGATAATGGGTAAAGTACCATCGCACAACCCCACTCACCTAGTTGCGCTTTGTTCCACAATTCGGTTTGGCCAAATTCGGTAATATTAGCGAGCACTGGTACATCTAACGCTTCGGTAAAAGCGCGATAATGTTCTTCTGTTTTAACTGCTTCGGCAAAAATACCATCGGCCCCAGCTGCCACATAAGCTTTAGCTCTTTCAAGTGCCGCTTCTAAGCCTTCTTGAGCAAAAGCATCGGTACGAGCCATGATAAAGAAGTCTTTATCAATACGTGCATCTACAGCGGCTTTAATACGGTCAACCATTTCTTGGGTTGAAACAATTTCTTTATTTGGACGATGTCCACAACGTTTCTGTGCCACCTGGTCTTCAAGGTGAACCGCGGCTGCCCCTGCTTTTTCCATATCGCGAATAGTTTTAGCGATATTAAACGCGCCACCCCAACCGGTATCTATATCAACCAGCAAAGGCAAACTTGAAGCAGCAGTAATACGCTGAACGTCAGCAATAACATCATTTAATGACGTCATACCTAAATCTGGTAAACCATATGAAGCATTGGCAACACCACCACCTGAAAGGTAAATCGCTTGGTGACCTAATTGCTCAGCCATCATCGCGCAATAAGCGTTGATAGTACCCACTACTTGTAAAGGTTTATTGTTTACTAATGCTTGACGGAATTTAGCGCCAGGTGAAAGTTGCGTAGACATAGGGTTTCCTCTTAGTTTTTGTTAAATAATTGTTGTGCTATTTGTTAAAGCCACTGGTCAGCTTTACTTTTATTTATTGTGTCGCGCTATTTTGTAGCGCTATTTTCTTTTCGATATTTTTTCTTGATGCGGCAATATGACGTCTCATCAAAATTTCAGCAAGTTCGCCATCTCGGTCACAAATCGCTTGAATAATATGTGAATGTTCTTCAAAGGCACGGGTTGCGCGTGGGCTATGCATGCCAAATTGAATACGGTACATACGCACTAAGTGGTAGAGCTGCCCGCAAAGAATATTGATTAATTGTTGATTATGGCTACCTAATATCACTTTATAGTGAAAGTCTAAGTCGCCCTCTTCTTGATAATAAGCAACACCATCAATAAGGTCTTGTGAGTTGGCGTGTTGAGCGAGCATATCTTGCATTTCGGCTATTTCATCATCGCTCATGTTAATTGCAGCTTCTCGACAAGCCATGCCTTCAAGCGCTTCACGAACCACGTATATTTCTAATAAGCCTTCGATGGTGCAATCAACAACTCTTGAGCCAACATTGGCTTTACGTTCAATTAAATGACATTTTTCTAAACGATTGAGGGCTTCTCGCAAAGTAGAGCGACTGATTTCATATTGCTTAGCTAACCCGGGCTCACTAATTTTACTGCCTGCCGCTATTTTTCCATCAACAATCGCATGAAGTATGGCATAGAAAACTTTGTCTGCAGTGGTCACTGGTTCTTGTAAGGTTGGATTGTCTAATGCCATAAGTATGCTAGCGCCATAATTGTCTTAATGAGGTAATTGTCGACATTTACCGATTTTAAAAATCATACTAAAGCACACAGCTTAAAAGTCAAGTAGACCAAAGTATAATTGTCGACAATTCACTCGTTAAATTAGGTATAGGCGCTGAGGGGGTTAACCAAAAAACCAATAGCAAACCGCTATTGCAGCAGTAATCCCAGCTAAATCAGCAAGTAAGCCACAGGCAATGGCATGTCGACTATATCGAATACCCACAGAGCCAAAATAAACGGCTAGTACATAAAAAGTTGTTTCTGTTGATCCTTGAAAAATTGATGCTAATCGACCGGCAAAAGAATCGGCACCATGGGTTTTCATCGTTTCAATCATCATAGCTCTGGCACCAGAGCCACTTAACGGTTGCATTAACGCCGTAGGCATCGCATCAACAAAGCGGGTGTCAAATCCTAAAAACATCACTAACTCTCTAAAACTGTCGACAATTAGTGTTAATGCGCCACTTGCACGAAAGACGCCAATAGCGACCAACATCGCCAGTAAATAAGGAATAAGTTTAATACTGGTGTCGAAACCTTCTTTAGCCCCCTCTATAAAGCTGTCGTATACATCGACCTTTTTTCGAACCGCTGCCAAAATAAAAATAATTAAGGTCGAAAAAATTAAAAAATTACCTAAAAATGACGACTGTTCGGCAAGTGCTTGTGAGGTCAGCATCGAAAAATAGACCACTAAACCTCCTACTAAAGCAATTGCTGCAGATAAATAGAGTAAAATAATTGAGTTATATAGCTTAATTTTTTGCACTGTGGCCACCGCTAATAAGCCAGCGAAAGTTGAAGCAAACGTTGCCAATATAATAGGGACAAAAACATCGGTAGGGCTAGCAGCTCCCTGCTGAGCGCGATAAACAAACACAGCAACAGGAAAAAGTGTAACGCTTGAGGTATTTAAAACCAGGAATAATATTTGCGCATTGGTTGCGGTATCTTTTTGGGGATTTAATTGCTGAAGATCTTGCATGGCTTTTAAGCCAAGCGGCGTTGCTGCATTATCTAAACCTAAAAAGTTAGCCGATAAATTCATCGTCATAGAAGCAATAGCCGGATGACCTTTAGGGACGCCTGGCATTAAACGGGTGAATAACGGCGAAATAGCGCGCGCAAGCTTATCCATTAAACCGGCGTTTTCAGCAATTTTCATCATACCTAACCAAAAGCTTAAAATACCAATTAAGCCAATAGCAATGTCAACAGTTACTTTTGACATTGAAAAAAGCGCTTGCACGAGTTCTTCAAAGATTAAAAGATTATCAAGAAAAAACCATTGATAAAGCGCCGAGCCAAAAGCAATAAAAAAGAAACTGATCCACAAACGATTTAACACAAAGATAATCTTATTAGTCATAGATAATGAAATTATCATGACATATTAACCGCAGTAATTACAGTCAAATACGCTTGTAGACAAGTGGAGAGAAATAAAGGAACACTAGCGGTATGGGTGTTAGCCGTAAAATACAAGACAACAAAACAAATAATATTTATCAGTAACTTATAATAAATTAAATTTAAATTAGCTTTTAAAAAAGTTTACACTACAATTAATCACACAGTGTAAATATCAATCAATTGCTCGCGATTTTTAATTTTTATTTTACTGATTTTTATCGATGTAAATAGTGTTTATTAGCGCACGGCTCATGCTTTACGAGCCATTCCCTTGGGCCCGAGCTAGCAATAGTTTCGGGCACTTTTTTGCCTTTATTTTAGCTTAAAAAGTCGTTTGAAATTTGCCGTTGAAAGCTCGGCTATCGTTTCAACTGACTGACCACGAACGCTTGCTAAAAATTTAGCGACATCGACTACATAAGCGGGTTGATTTTGCTTTCCTCGATGAGGAACTGGCGCTAAGTAAGGTGCATCTGTTTCAATTAAAAATCGATCATCGGGGACAAGTTTAGCAACTTCACGTAATTCACTGGCATTTTTAAAGGTAACGATACCAGAAAATGAAATATAAAAACCAAGGTCAATCGCTTGCTCTGCCATATCCCAAGTTTCGGTAAAGCAATGTAAAATACCACCAACATTTGCGGCATTTTCTTCACGAAGAATATCTAAGGTATCTTGCTGAGCATCACGAGTATGAATAATTAGCGGTTTATTTAATTGATTCGCAACACGGACATGCTTGCGAAAAGAATCGAGTTGCACCGCTTTAGTTTCAGGGGCATAAAAATAGTCTAAGCCAGTTTCACCAATCGCAATAACTTTGTCGGTTTGTGATAAACGGGCAAGCTCTTCTTGGTCAATTAAATCATCTTGATTTAGTGGGTGAGCGCCACACGACAGCCAGACATTATCATATTTAGCCGTTTTTTCTACCATGCTAGGAAATTCCGCTAAGGTTACGCTAACACACAAAATTTCGTCTACTTGAGCGGCGGCGGCGGCTTTTAAAACATTGTCTAACTCGCCATCAAACTCGGTTAAATCCAGTCTATCTAAGTGGCAATGTGAATCTATAAACAAACAACTTTCTCCAATAATTTTTTAATTAAAACAAAACCCTACATTGATAATGTTGGCTCTGAAGAGCTCAGTAAGCGCCCTATCAACTTTTCAATTTGATTACGTACATTGTCATTATCTTCTTCAAAACTAACACCAATACCCGCTGGTGTACCATTTTGAGCACCTGTTGGCGTTAACCAGCATACTTTGCCTACAACACTTGATGGCTCTAGGGCGTCAGGCAAGGTGACTTCAAGTGTTACCTCATCGCCCAAATTAAATTGCTCTGTACTGCGAACAAATAGCCCACCATTTTTAACAAAGGGCATATAGTATTGATATAATTCTCTGTCAGATAAAAATTCTAAGCTAAATTGTTTCATCATTTTTCCTCAAAATTTATCTTATGAGCTAGTTATTATAATCTTATTTTTCTTCGATAACTGCTGTTATGTCAACCAGTAGCTTTTCAAAGATGAATTGAGCTAATATTGCTTGCTATTCGCGCGTACTTATTTTTCTATTTTTCTTCTATAACTGCTGTTATGTCAACCAGTAGCTTTTCAAAGATGAATTGTTTGTTTGCTTGCATTAACAATTTAAGTTGTTTAATAGCAGACAAAACTAATTGATATATTGACCATATTACCTGCTCATTCAAGATAATGTCGCCTTTTAGCCAATTATATTGTTGGCGCATCAACTTAACCATGACTTTTTCTAACCAGCGAACGCTATTGGTGTTATCAACCAGTAAGCTTAATATTTCACTACGTTTAATGGTTTTATTTTGCAAAAAAGTAAAGAAACAGCTCTCAAAATGTTGGTATTGGTCATTAACAAAACTGTCAGAGAGTTCTTTTAAGTGACTCAAATTAACAAAAGGGTCGCTACCAGATTGCTTAAGCTCAGCTAATAATTTTTCACCAACCGGCGGCCGAATATCAATCACATAACAACGACTAATAATGGTCGGCAATAACGTTTCAACTTCAGAGGTTAATAAAACAATATAGTTATTAGCATTAGGTTCTTCGAGGGTTTTTAATAAGGCATTGGCCGCAGAGATAGTCATATGATGTGCTGCGGTTATTAATGTCGTTTTACAATGACCTATTTGCGCTGTTTTTTCGAAAAAACGACTCGCTTGTCTCACTTGATCAACACCAATACTTTTTCCGCCACTTTCAATAAGCAAATGGTCTGGGTAAGTATGACTTTTATGCAGTAAGCACGCCTTACAGACGTTACACGGTAAGATAATACCCTGCGAGTTTTGGGGTTTAGTACAAGACAAAACCTGAATAAGCCACAGCGAAAGATCACTTTTACCCGCGCCTTCGACACCATTGATCAAGATGGCATGCGGTAATTTTATTTGCGTTATTTGCTTTGATAACAAAAGTTGCTGTTGCTCTAACCAACTGTGCATTAGTGTTTCCTGCTAACGGTGATAGTCATTAATGACTTTTTAAAAATTCGTTTACCGCTAAGCGAATATTATTATGTACAACAGGCATAGGCGCACTGGCATCAATAATTTTAATCGTTTCATCGGCTAACGCAATTTCAAGATACTTATTACGGACACGATGAAAGAATTCTATTTTTTCTAATTCGATACGATCCAATGCCCCTCGAGCTTGCGCTCTTGCTAAACCTAGCTCAGGAGATATATCTAAATAGAGTGTTAACTGCGGCTTAAAGCCTTTTAAGGTCACTTGAGCAATCGTGTCCATAAGTTCATCGTTAAATTGTCTGCCACCCCCTTGATAAGCCCTTGAGCTTAAATCATGGCGGTCACCGATGACCCATTGACCTTTTTCTAATGCCGGAAGAATTCGATTCGCCATTAGCTGACTGCGGCTAGCGTACATCAATAATAATTCAGTTTCTTGTGTCAATATTTCTTGGTGATCGGCAGATTTCACGATATCGCGCAATGACTCCGCTAAAGGAGTGCCTCCCGGCTCTCGAGTATTAATAAAATCAATACCATGCTCGGTGAGTATTTTTTTAACCACTGAAATAGCTGAAGATTTTCCTGCCCCTTCAATACCTTCAATGACGATAAATTGACCTTTATTCATTTTTTACTTCTTATGCAATTTTTAGTTCAACTGATATTTTTTTACTGCCGCATTATGATCTTTTAAATTAGTTGAAAAGATATGCTGACCTTTGCCATTACTGACAAAATATAAATAATCTGTTGTTAATGGGTTTAACGCGGCATGTATGGCACTTTTACCAGGCATAGCGATAGGTGTAGGTGGCAAACCATTAATTCGGTAAGTATTATACGGTGTTTTCTCGCGCAAGTGACGATATTTGATGTCTCCTTGATAACGTTCACCTAAACCGTAAATAACGGTTGGGTCAGTTTGCAGGCGCATCTTTTTGTTTAAACGGTTAAAAAATACCGATGAAATAATGCCATGCTCGGCATTTTTGCCACTTTCTTTCTCAATTATCGATGCCATGATCAACGCTTGATACTTATTTTTATAAGGTAAAGGTTCGGCGCGATTTTGCCACGCTAGATTTAATTCAACGGACATTTGTTGTTGAGCACGTTTTAACAGTTCTATATCGGTAGTACCGGCAGTAAACGCGTAAGTTTCTGGGTAGAACAGCCCTTCGGGATTAACGTGTTCAATATTGAGTTTACTCGCGATATCAGCCACCGAAGTTTGCTGAAGCGTATGCACTAGGTTATCCGTTTCACTCAACTGCACTAACCATTCCTTAAAGGTTGTTCCTTCAATAAAAGTCACGGTAAATTGATGCTCTTTACCGGCAACTAATTGCGCCAACAAAACCTCGACAGAAACGTCTTTATTAATTTGATAAGTGCCCGCTTTTATATTCGCATACTCGGGCTTAAGTCGAACATAATTACGCATCCAAAAGCGCGTATTGAGCCAGCCATTTTTGATCAGTTGTTCTGAAAATCGACTAAACGAGGTTCCGTCTTTAATGGTTAATAGTTGGGTGGATGAAATATTGAGCGGCTGTTTCATTTGATAAAAGGTATAGGCAACTAAAGAGGCGCTTAACATCACCACGGTGAAAAACGACACAGCAAATATTATCTTAATTTTTTTCATTTTTAGCAAATATCCTCAATAAACTTAGCCATATCACGACAAGGCATTAATGCTAATTTTTGATGTTGAAATTGTCTAACCGGCATAATACCCATAACACTGTTGCAAATAAACATCGCTTGGATATTAACAAGCGCAGCAAGTTTTACGTTAACGATCTCAATTTTACAATAATTACCCGTAGTCTGTAAGATATGATTACGCATTAACCCTTCGACACCTGACTCTTTTAGTTCTGGTGTGTACCAAACATTATTTTTCAGCCAAAAGACATTCGCCGCACTTGCTTCAACAATATTATCAAAATAATTTAGTACTAATAAATCATCTTCTGCTCGGTTATCGACTTCCTGGCGAACAAGCACCTGCTCAAGACGATTAAGGTGTTTTATCCTTGAGAGTAAAGAGCTAATACCTAACTTCAATGAAGATACGCCCAAATGAAGACCTTGTTGTTGCATGTTTGCATAATGTTCAGGAAAAGGGTGAAAAGTAATAATAACGTTACTTGTTTGGCAGCCTTGTCGAGAATATCCTCGCCCGCCATCACCTGCCGTTATAATCACTTTTGCTACAGACAAAGTATAACGCTCTGCTACAGCCATTAATTCAATAATGACTTTATTCATATCTGGCAAGGGAATATTGAGCGTTTTACAGCTCATGGTTAATCGTTCAATGTGAGCAGCTAATTGTTCAACTTTACCACCGAGCACTTTCGCAGTAGTAAAAACGCCGTCACCATAAGCTAAGCCGCGATTATTGATTGAAAGGTGTTGCTCTACTTGACCATTAACACTTTGATAATACATATTGGGTTTCATTAGAAATAGAAAAGCCTGAATACTGATGACTAGTATTCAGGCTTAAACAATTAACTGCAAGGTTTAGTTGATGATATATCTCGGTTATTGCGCTTAAACTTTTTTAAAGATTAATGAACCGTTCGTACCACCAAAGCCAAAAGAATTACATAAAGCATATTCTAAATTGGCGTCACGTGCCGTATGAGCAATATAATCTAAATCACAACCTTCGCTGGGATTATCTAAATTTATTGTCGGTGGTACCACATTATTCATTAAGGCTTGCACCGTAAAAATAGTTTCAACCGCACCTGCTGCGCCCAACAAATGACCCGTCATTGACTTTGTAGAACCCATCATAAGTTTATAAGCATTGTCGCCAAATACCGATTTTACTGCGTTGGTTTCGGCAATATCACCTGCGGGTGTTGATGTACCATGAGCATTAATATAACCAATTTTACTTTGGTCAACTTTTGCATCATTAATTGCATTAATCATCGCGCGCGCGCCACCTTCGCCATTGGCAGGTGGCGAGGTCATATGGTAAGCATCTGCACTCATACCAAAGCCAACCAGCTCAGCATAAATTTTTGCACCACGCGCTTTTGCATGTTCAAATTCTTCAAGCACTAGAACACCTGCGCCATCGCCCAGTACAAAACCGTCACGGTCTTTGTCCCAAGGACGTGAAGCTTGCTCTGGTGCATCATTACGCGTTGATAACGCTCGTGCAGCACCAAAACCGCCAATACCCGTCCGTGTTGAAGCTTTCTCAGCTCCACCGGCTAACATAGCGTCAGCATCGCCATAAGATATCATACGAGCCGCATGACCAATATTATGCACACCACTTGTACAAGCCGTTGCAATAGAAATATTAGGACCTCTTAAGCCGTGCATCATCGACAAGTGACCAGAAATCATATTTATAATGGTGGATGGCACAAAAAATGGTGATAACTTGCGAGGACCTGCATTAAGCATTTTCTCAACGTTTTCTTCAATTAATCCTAGGCCGCCAATACCAGCACCAACAGCAACACCAACTCTGTGGGTGTTTACATCATCAATTTCAAGACCTGAGTCTTTAAAAGCCTGTATACCTGCGGCAACACCATATTGAATAAAAAGATCCATTTTCTTGGCTTCTTTTCGTGCAATATAATCTTCTGCATTAAAGTTTTTAATTAAACCTGCAAACTTAGTGGTGTATACAGAGGTATCAAAATGTTCAATATTACTAATGCCACTTTTACCCAGCAGTAAATTTTGCCAAGTAGATTCAGGACAGTTGCCCAAAGGGCTTAACATACCAAGACCGGTAACAACAACGCGTCTCATGACTATGTGCCTCCGCTAAGAGTTTATAAGGAAAAGAAATCGTTATATTCTCATGTTGAGAAAGTAACAATATATACCCGATCCACTTCAAGATGCAGTTTCAGAATTAAGCTAGGAAGTCAGACAAGGCGCGATACGAGGACAGTAGTTATTCCCTTACCAAGTATTGTAACGCTGAGCTCGCTTTATAGCTTATCTGCAACGTTATTGATTTCAACAATAGAATAACTATTCTCTTCAATCAATGTTTTGGCCATACGGATATAAGTACTTAAGTTATGTGTGGAACGATAACCTGTGTCGCTTACTCTTTATCGACTGCTGAAACCTGCATCTTGAAGTGGTACGAGTATGAATCGTAGATAAAAAAACAGGCGGTAAAAACCGCCTGAATGTGTACTTTAAATTCTCATTTAAAAGCCTGGCTTGAAAACCAGTAACTAAAAACTAATAATTAACGTTGTAATTATTGGTTAGCAGTAACGTAATCAACAGCTGCTTGTACAGTTGTGATTTTTTCAGCTTCTTCATCTGGAATTTCAGTATCAAATTCTTCTTCTAACGCCATGACTAATTCAACAGTGTCTAAAGAGTCAGCACCTAGGTCGTCAACAAAAGAAGAGCTAATTTTAACTTCTTCTTCACTTACACCTAATTGTTCAACTGTAATTTTTCTTACGCGTTCTTCAATAGTACTCATTTTTTTTCCTTTCTAGAAAATATAATTTTTCGTAATTGTGTGTAGTTTATTCGTCAACAGCCTAGCTTGCAAGCTTCTAATTTTAATTTTCGTCTGGTCTAACCTGTTGACTGCTCTAAATTTGTTCAATTTATTGGTTCAATAATATTAAGCCAACTAATTAAACCATATACATACCGCCGTTTACATGCAATGTTTCGCCAGTAATATATGCTGCACCATCGGAAGCTAGAAAAACAACTGCGTTAGCAATTTCTTCTGGCTTACCTAAGCGATTTGCCGGTACTTGAGAAAAAATACCTTCTTTTTGCTCATCTGTTAAGGTTTGTGTCATATCGGTATCGATAAATCCCGGCGACACAGTATTAACAGTTATGCCACGAGATGCAACCTCACGCGCTAATGATTTTGTAAAACCAATCAATCCAGCTTTTGCGGTTGCATAGTTTACTTGCCCAGCATTGCCCATAGTGCCAACTACTGAGCCAATATTAATAATGCGACCATTGCGTTTTTTCATCATAGCGCGAATAACCGCTTTACTGATTTTAAACACAGATGAAAGATTAGTATCAATAATATCTTGCCATTCATCATCTTTCATTCGCATAAATAAATTGTCACGCGTAATACCCGCATTATTGACTAAGATATCAATGCCACCATGATTCTCTTTGATCGCTACAAACATAGCGGCAATAGAATCATTGTCAGTAACGTTAAGCACTAAACCATGACCTTCGCCTAGATATTCACTAATGTTATCAGCGCCATGTGCAGATGTTGCCGTACCTAATACCGTTGCACCTAAAGCTTTAAATTGGCTTGCAATGGCTTTGCCGATACCGCGACTTGCGCCAGTAACTAAGACGACTTTTCCTTCAAAAGAAAACATAATTTACCCTATTTAATTGTTTCTAATGCTTTAGTTAATGATACTTGATCATTAACTGAAACACTGGTGATTGTTTTGTCGATGCGTTTAATTAACCCTAGTAACACTTTACCTGGACCAGCTTCTACGACGAGTGAAACACCGCTTTTTGCGAGTAGCTCTATCGTTTCTGTCCAACGTACTGGACTGTACAATTGCTTTATCAAGGCTAATTTTATTGCTTCAACATCTGTTTCTGCAACAACATCAACATTATTTACTACGGGAATTTCTGGTGTATTAAAAGTGATATTATTAAATGCTTCAGCGAGCTTGTCTGCGGCATCTTTCATCAATGCGCAATGCGATGGCACGCTTACCGGTAAAGGTAGCACGCGTTTTGCGCCCGCTTCTTTACATAAGACACCGGCACGTTCTACCGCAGCTTTATGACCGGCAATAACGACTTGTCCTGGCGAGTTAAAATTAACAGCCGCAACTACTTCGTTATCTTGTGCTTTTTCACAGGCATCAATAATCGCTTGGTCATCAAGACCAATAATAGCAGCCATAGCGCCGACGCCCTCAGGTACAGAGGCTTGCATAAATTCGCCACGTTTCTCTACTAACTTAACACCTTCTGTTAAAGAGATAACACCCGCACAAACTAATGCCGAATATTCCCCTAAACTGTGACCCGCTAACATTGCCGGTTTACAATCAGACTGTGATGACCATAAACGCCATAATGCAACACTGGCCGTTAATAGTGCCGGTTGAGTAAAGTTTGTTTGATTGAGCTTTTCAACAGGACCCTGCGCAACTAATTGCCAAAGGTTATAACCTAAAGCAGCAGACGCTTCTGAAAAAGTATTTTGTACGACTTCATTGTCAGCAAAATCAGCTAACATACCAACAGTTTGTGAACCTTGGCCGGGAAAAACAAACGCTAAATTATTTTGCATTTTATTACCTAATGTTTATTTGTGTTTTAATTAAAGGTGTATTGATGATACTTAATGGATTATTTTCTTGATAAAAAGATAATGCTTTAAATACGCTTTACGTTAACTCAATACTAATAATTTATTTGCGACCACAAGCAAAACCATTTTCAAGTTTGTCTTTTATTTTTTCTGGCACTTGACGTTCAATTTCTTTTATCGCCTCTAATATCGCCATATAAAAAGCTTTTGAACTGGCATCACCGTGACTCTTGACCACAATACCGCGTAATCCTATCAGACTTGCGCCGTTATACTGGTCGGGGTTCAGGGGTTTAAAGAGTTTTTTTAACGTTGAGGACAATAAACGTCCAACAATTCGGGTAAAAAGGTTGCGAGACAGCACAGTATTCATTTTTTGGTAGACTAAACGAGCAACACCTTCACAGGTTTTCAGTGCAACATTACCGACAAAGCCATCACAAACAATCACATCTGCTTTGTTGGTGAAAATATCATTACCTTCGACAAAGCCGATATAATTAATGTCACTGTTTTGCGCTAATTTTGCTGCGGTTTGTTTTATATGGTCACTGCCCTTCATTTCTTCTTCACCCATATTCAACAAAGCTATACGTGGCGATTTAATGCCATCGACCTGCTCAGCCATAACAGAGCCCATAACAGCAAACTGATACAAAACATTAGAGTCACAAAAAACATTTGCACCTAAATCGAGCATAAAAACATGTTTGTTTTCATCATGAGTAGGAAGAGAAGAAATTAATGCTGGACGTTCAACACCAACAAGTGTTTTCAAAACGAAATGGGCCATTGAAAAAAGTGCACCGGTATTGCCAGCACTTACACAGGCTTGTGCTTTGTTTTCATGAACAAGGTCAAGTGACTTTCGCATTGAAGAATTTTTTTTGTTACGCAAGGCAACAATAGGTTTATCGTCCATAGCCACTATTTGAGTGGTTGGAAAGATGGTTAGTTGGGGGTGGTTAGCACACTGACGTTTGGATAATTCAGCGTTAATAATATCGACATCACCGCAAAGAATGAGATGAAGTTCTGGAATGTTTTTCACTGCTAAGATGGCAGCAGGAATTGTTATAAGGGGGCCTTTATCGCCCCCCATAACATCTAACGCTATGGTTAGACTTTTCAAAGCAATCAGCTTACTTGTTGATTACTTGAACACCTTTGTAAAAGCCATCAGCTGTTACATGATGACGACGGTGTGTTTCACCAGATACTGGATCTACTGATAAGTTTTCTGTTGTTACTGCGTCATGTGAACGGCGCATGCCACGTCTTGAACGAGACTTTTTGCTCTTTTGAACTGCCATTAGCTACTCCTAAAAATCGGTTAATCGTTATTAATTAAATAAGTTGTTTATTTAAATTTCTGTAATATATCAAATGGGTTTGGTTTTTCAAGCTCTTCAGGCAATTCGCCCCATACACTGTCAACTGATGCCTGACATTGACTGGGCTCATGCATTGCAATTAACGGAATTGCGAGTAATAACTCTTCTTCCACTAATTCTAGCAGGTTAACTTCACCATTTTCATCTAATTCTATTGCGTCATAATATGACGGCAATGCTTCAGCGGCTTCATCATCTTTAGCAGGACTTAGAGTAAACTCTACATCCAAATCTATTATCAATGGTTCAGTACAACGCTGACAAGTTAATGCTACTGATACGGATCCTGTTCCTGATATGACATTCAAGCCGAGATCGTCCACATCAAAATTAACATTAACCTGCATCTGCTCATTGCATGGAGTACACACTTCAAGCAATCTATTCATCCCCGACACTTCAAAGAAGCCGTCACACACCAACCTGCGTTGGGCGCTCTTTCGGGGGTTTATCATTATCGGGAGTTTAAGATTTTGCATAAGGCGCGCATATTAATGTGCTTGCCCCCTGCTGTCAAAAGAAAAATAACAATTTTTGTTTAAAAATTAAAGAAAGCCCACATATTATTGTATAACTGTTTATATTTTGAGTAATTCCTGTGAAAACTTTAGTTTTAGCTTCTACATCGCCTTTTCGAAAAATTATTTTAGAAAAGTTAAATTTAGCTTTTGATTGTGCAAAACCTAATGTCGATGAAACACCATTAATTAACGAAACAGCCATTGAACTTGTCGAACGTTTAGCCGTAGAAAAAGCAAAGGCTGTTGCCAGTCAATTTCCGAATGCGCTGATTATTGGTTCAGATCAAGTGGCTTTGTCTGCAGGAAAGATATTAGGTAAACCGCATAATTTTGAAAATGGCTTTAAACAACTGAGCAGCTTTAGCGGCAAAGCGGTAGAGTTTCATACGGGTTTATGTGTGTTCGACAGTTCAACAGGAAAAAGTCTCTCGTTGGTTGATTTATTCACCGTACACTTTAAAGAACTTTCTGCACAAGAAATTACTGCCTATTTGCATGCCGAAGAGCCTTATAACTGCGCAGGGAGTTTTAAAAGTGAAGGACTAGGTATTTGCTTATTTGAAAAGCTTGAGGGGGATGATCCTAATACCCTAATAGGTTTACCGTTAATTAGACTGATTAGTTTACTTAAAGCGCAGGGGTTAGATGTGTTACAAGAGCAACGAAAACAGCAATAGTACCCGTCGTTTAATCGGTGTGTATAATAGCCGAGTTAACTGAGCTTAGTTGCTGGCAGCAACGTTTGCTATTTGACTAAGCAATCAAATAGCAAACAGTTAATGACAATAGCGACAGGTGTTACCCCTTAACCGCCCTATTTAACAATAATTGATGTAGTTCAGCCAATGAGCCAACAATCGCTTTTGGTTGATACTTTGACAGCACGTCTTCATCGTGGACACCATAAGTTACCCCAATACTATCAACCCCTGCTCTTTGCGCCATTTCAAGGTCAAAAGAAGTATCACCTATCATCACCGCTTGATGCTTTTCAATCTTTAATTCTTTTAACAAACTATTGATCATATCTGGATCAGGTTTAGAAATACTTTCATCGGCACATCGAGAGGCATGGAAAAAGTGTTCGGTATCACTCGTTAACCAAACACGTTGTAAACCTGCTCGCGCTTTTCCTGTCGCAACCGCTAAAAACTTATCTTCATTTTTTAAATTAACTAATAATTCAAGCGCATGATCAAATAATGGGGTTGGCGTAGTATTTACTTCAACATATTGGTGCTTATATTGTGCCGTTAATAATTGTACCTGCTCTTCATTAGCCTCAGGAAATAACGTTGCAATTGCTTTAGGTAGACTTAAGCCGATAATTTGTTTCGCTTGATGATAACCCGGTGGTGCAAGTGATAATGCAACAGCTGTGGCTTGCATTGAGAAAACAATACGATCGACAGAGTCCATTAATGTGCCGTCCCAGTCAAAAATCACTAATTTATAGTTGTGCATATTTTCTCTTTTAGTCATTTAATAATTAAGGTCTATTTGCTAAGAAGTGTTTAGGTTTATAAGGAAGATAATGGCGTGAAGCTAAATTTACTTTAGTATCACGCCAGAGGAATTACTTTAGTTTTGTTAGTAAATTTTGTAAGGAATGCTCTAACGGTGCTTCTATTTTAATTCTTTCATCGGTACTTGGATGAGTAAATTCGATACTAGCCGCATGTAAAAATAAGCGCTTAAGTCCTAGTTTTCTCATATCTTCGTCAAAGTTTTCATAGCCATATTTTGAATCACAAGCGATAGGGTGACCTTTAATTTGACAATGCACACGAATTTGATGAGTACGACCCGTAACCGGAAAGGCGCGAATGAGTGTGGCATTTTCAAAGTTTTTTAACACTTTAAAACGCGTTTCTGATTCTTTACCATTAATGTTATCGACAACAACGACACGTTCACCCGATTTTAAATCATTCTTTTTCAAGCCTTCCGTTACACGGGTTAATTTCGTCGACCATTGCCCCTTAACTAAGGCATGATAAAATTTCTGCACCGTTTTATTACGCAACTGTTCATGTAAGTGACGTAAAGCTGAACGTTTTTTAGCAATAACTAAACAGCCTGAAGTATCTCTATCGAGTCGATGAACAAGTTCAAGCATTCTTGCGTCGGGGCGTAAAGCTCGCATGGCTTCAATTAAACCAAAACTTAAACCACTACCACCATGAACTGCCATGCCGGAAGGTTTGTTAATAACAATTAAACGGTCATCTTCGAACAATATTTGTTTTTCTAAATTAGCGACAATATTTAACTTAGTAGACACTTCATTAGTATTTTCAGAAATACGAATGGGCGCAACACGAATCAGATCCTCATCTTGTATTTTGTATTCTGGTTTAGTCCGTTTTTTATTAGCCCTTATCTCGCCTTTTCTTAATAGGCGATAAATCATGCTTTTCGGCACACCTTTTAAGGTTTTTAATAAAAAGTTATCTATTCTTTGACCAGCGTCTTCGCTATCGATTGTATAAAATCGAACTTGGGGTTTTGTATTTTCATTCATAAAAGCGAGTTTAACATATATATTTTCATTTTAGCGTAATTAACTCAGCGATTTAATTGCCTTTTGCCTCAATTAAGTGGGATAATCTTGGTGTTATTGTTTATTTAAGACAATAAGGTAAAAAATAGAAGCTTTTAGCGAAACGTAAGAGGCAAAATGCGGCCACATTAATGTGCGTTATCACGATAAATTATTATCGACGACACATTAACCGAACGGCCTATTGCAAGAATTGACCTGAATAACAAGTCAAAAAACGGCATAAACATTTTAGTCCCGCGCAACGAAAGCTATTTTGTAATGATATAAACCAAATTAGATAAATTTCCATCGAGCAACAAACCGAATAGTAAGCCAAAACGCCGAATTTCAAACTGCTCAACAAATATCAATTTGATAATATCGAGCACAGCACAATTTGCTGCGCGCATGAAGAAACAATTTTTCTTGGGTGAATATCACCTGAGAGTACAATCAGATTAAATAACAGCTTACAGCGCACTATGGCGCTGTAATATGACACCCGAGAGGCTGACAAATTGCTGTTACCATAGCGATAAATTGCTTTGTGTTCGAAGCTTATAGTGTTGTGACTAAAATGAGTCACTAAAACTATGAAACGTATGTTAATTAACGCTACACAATCGGAAGAGTTACGTGTAGCACTTGTCGATGGTCAACAACTTTATGATTTAGATATCGAAAGTCCTGGTCATCAACAAAAGAAATCAAATATTTATAAAGCAAAAATCACGCGTATAGAGCCGTCTCTAGAAGCTGCATTTGTTGACTATGGCGCCGAACGTCATGGTTTCCTACCGATGAAAGAAATCGCACGCGAATATTTCCCTAAAGGTTATACCTTTCAGGGTCGTCCAAATATCAAAGAAGTCTTGCGCGAAGGCCAAGAAGTTATAGTTCAAATTGATAAAGAAGAACGCGGCCAGAAAGGCGCAGCGTTAACGACTTTCATCAGTTTAGCCGGTAGTTACTTGGTATTAATGCCAAATAATCCTCGTGCTGGTGGTATTTCTCGTCGCATTGAAGGCGATGAACGCACAGATTTAAAAACCTCTTTAAACAAATTAGAATTACCTAAAGGCATGGGCTTAATTGTTCGCACTGCTGGTGTTGGTAAAGACTATGAAGAATTAGACTGGGATTTAAACGTTCTTTTACACCATTGGAAAGCCATTTCAGAAGCGGCAGAAACTAAACCTGCTCCCTTCCTAATTCACCAAGAAACTAACGTTATCCTTCGTGCTATTCGTGACTATTTACGCCGCGATATCGGTGAAGTATTAATTGATCGCCCGAAAACATTCGAAAGTGTTAAAAAACATATAGAAGTGGTTCGTCCTGATTTCTTAAGTAAAATAAAACTCTACACGAACGATGTTCCCCTATTTACCCATTACCAAATTGAAACACAAATCGAATCTGCGTTTCAGCGTGAAGTAAGACTTCCTTCTGGTGGCTCAATTGTTATTGACCCAACTGAAGCAATGACATCAATCGATGTTAACTCTGCCCGCGCAACTAAAGGTAGTGATATAGAAGAGACCGCATTTAACACTAACTTAGAAGCTGCTGAAGAAGTTGCTCGTCAATTACGTTTACGTGATTTGGGTGGTTTAGTGGTTATTGATTTTATTGACATGACACCTGTGCGTCATCAACGTGAAGTTGAAAATCGCATGCGTGATGCTGTAAAACAAGATAGAGCTCGTATTCAATTAGGTCGAATTTCTCGTTTTGGTTTATTAGAAATGTCGCGTCAACGTTTACGCCCTTCTATCGGTGAAACTAGCCAAGGCGTTTGTCCTCGTTGTAATGGTACTGGACACGTACGTAGTGTTGAATCATTAGCCTTGTCTATTTTGCGTTTAATGGAAGAAGAAGCCATTAAAGAAAATACGCAACATGTACAAGCTCAAGTACCTGTACCTGTAGCGACTTATCTTTTGAATGAAAAGCGTCGTTCAGTATTTCATATCGAAAAACATCACGGCGTTAATATTCTTATTATTCCTAATCCTCATATGGACACACCACAATATGAAGTCATTAGAGTAAGAACCGACGAGAGTGTTGAAGAAGCAAGCTACGAAAGAACCATTACTGAAGCTTCAGTTGAAGAAGCTGTAATGCCTAAATTCGATAAGCAAGCCGCTAAACGTGACGAACCAGCCTTACAAGGCATGTCTTCACCTAAGCAATCAGCACCGTTAACCGCCGTAAAACCTGTAGCGCCTGTAGCTCCAGTAAAAGCATCTGCGGGCTTATTTGATGGTTTAATTAAGTGGGGTAAATCACTCTTCGCTGCTGAAGAGGAAGTTGCACCTAAAGTTGTTGAACCTGCAAAGAAACCTGAAAGCAACAACAGTGAACGTCGTCCGCAACGTGGTCGTCAAGGTCAACGTCGTAACAATAATAATCGTAACGAAAACCGCAACGATAACAGAAATGTTAATCGTAACGACAAACGTAATGATACTCAAAATGAAGATCGTGCTGATATCAAGCCAGTCATTAATGACAATAAAGACAACATTAATGAAAATAAAGATAACAAGCCGAATAAACAGCCTCGTAAAGCGCCAGTAGAGCGTAATACTAAGCCTAAAGAAGAAAAAACTACAGTACGTCGTCAACGTCGTAACAACAGTAAAAAAGTACGTATTGTTGATGAAAACTCAACGGTTGTTAATAACGCTGCGTTAAGCAAAATAGCCGCAGAAGAAAAGGCTCAAGTAGTCGCGACTATCGACGAAGCGGTAACCGTTGAAACAGCAGCTACACAAGCCGATGCTACCCAGCCAGAGCTTAGTGAGACTAAAACTAGTGATGAACAGCGTCCTAGAAACCGTCGTTCACCTAGGCACTTACGCTCTAATGGACAACGTCGTCGTCAACCTGCTGAAAATCAGGCAGTTGATGTTAACGCAGCAGTAGTAACAACTGAAGTTAGTGAAGACCCTGTTGAAGCAAGATATCCTGAAACGCCTGT
>NZ_JACGWC010000036.1:0-29604 GCF_014077545.1 Colwellia sp. BRX10-1 | reverse complement strand
TCAAGAGTTTGGTGATATTTTTGGTGCTATTTTTGGTGGTGGCCGCGGTGGCGGACGTCAACAACGTCAACAACGAGGTTCAGATCTTCGCTACAACCTAGAGTTAAGTCTTGAAGATGCTGTTCGGGGTAAAACCTTAGAAATTAAAGTACCAACTTTTGTTAGTTGTGAGCCTTGTGATGGTTCTGGCGCTAAAAAAGGTACCAGTGCAAAATCTTGTACAACTTGTCATGGTCATGGCCAGGTACAAATGCGTCAAGGTTTGTTTGCTGTTCAACAGACTTGTCCAACATGTAGTGGTAAAGGTAAAGTTATTGCTAGCCCTTGTACCTCATGTCGCGGTCAAGGCCGAGTTGAAAAAACCAAAACACTTTCAGTGAAAATACCGCCAGGTGTAGATACAGGTGACAGAATTCGCTTGTCAGGCGAAGGTGAAGCTGGTGAACATGGTGCACCTGCAGGTGATTTATATGTACAAGCAAATGTACGTGATCATAAGATATTTGTCCGTGATGAAAACAACCTTTATTGTGAAGTGCCTATTAGCTTTACCACAGCAGCATTGGGTGGCGAAATAGAAGTACCAACACTTGAAGGTAAAGTGAAGCTGAAAATACCTAAAGAAACGCAAACGGGTAAAATGTTCCGTTTACGTGGTAAAGGTGTTAAATCAGTACGCAGCCACTCAATAGGCGACTTGATGTGTAAAGTTGTTCTAGAAACACCGGTTAACTTGTCTGGCGATCAAGCAGATTTATTACGTCAGTTAGACGAAAAAATGGGTAAAAGCACCATAAAGCATAGCCCTAAAGAGACCGGCTTCTTTGATGGCGTTAAAAAGTTTTTTGATGACCTGAAAAGCTAAAGTACTGCCATTCGATGAGCTAAAAGCTCGTTGAAATATAGACATTAAAAAAGCCACAAACTTGTTTGTGGCTTTTTTGTTTTTTTGGCTAATGATTAATGGCGCTTTACTCGCATAAGTAGACCACTGAGTAATACCAATAATAAGCCAAACAGACTGCCGCCATGAGTTTGTCTGATCTCGACGACTTCTATTACTTCGATGACTTCAGTATAAGCCTGGTCATACTCAGCACTCTCTAACGGCAGTGCGTATAACGCGTTACTGTCATCCGCACTGTAACTCGCAGCAATACCCTGATAACCAACTTGATATAAGTCGATTAACACATCGTAGTGATCACTTTCATAGCCCGACATAAATGTAGAAATTACTTCGTATTCATCGGCATCAGTATCACCTTCTATAAGAAAATTATCTGTGGTGAAATAGTGCTGCCAAGGGCCACCATTTTTACTGAGATAGAGTAAAGCATACACTTCGGCGAGGTGATTTTCGCTATAGCTATATACGTCTGCATCAAAAGTCACACTGAAAGTTTGATAATAGCCATCTCTGTCATAATCTTCTTGCAGAAAACTCGCCGCACTATAAATAGTGAACTGCTGATCATAGTGGTTACTCACTTTTTGTATGGCTTCACCACTTTTTGCTTGTGCAGTGCTCTTGGCTTGATTATTAAGTGTAGAGCCTCTTATGTGAGCATTCGCTTTGCCGCTGACTTGATCGGATAGCTCGGCTAGCTTATTCGTTGCAATTATTTTTTTTCGCTGTGACTCAGTGATATTGTGTTTAAGTGCTCCTTGAGAAACACTAGCGGGTAAAACCTTTAATTCGCTGGCAGTGACATAAGTTAAAGGTAATATGCTAAAGGTTATCAATAACATTATTTTTTTAAGTGAATTCGCACGAACTGACTTCGCTGCTTTATTATTTATTAACATAATATATCCTACCTGCTTTGTTTAGTGGTGCTATTAAAGCGCAGTAAAGATGAATGTAAGCTGAACACTTTATCAGTACCGTCGAGAAAACTCGGTACTTTAGTGCCGAGTAGTTCACTGGTAAGCTATGATATATCTGTTGATTTATCAGTGGGAACTCTAGTTACCCCTCGTTATAAAATCGATATAGCGGCTTTAAAGGAATGTTCAGCTGATATTCAGTTGCTAAGGTTTATAATTTTAAATAAGCTATGGCTATGTATAGTTAGACTCACTTTTAACTTTGTCTTTGGAATAACCATGAAATTTGCTTTACCGTTAGTTTTTCTTTTTATCGCTACACTTTCTATTGATGCAATGGCTCAAGGAACGGGTGTATCAGCAAGTAATATGCAAAAAAATAATCAGCAACAGTTGAAAGTGAAAAGTAGTAAAGATGCCGCAAAATTAGCTAAAAGTCGTTTTGGTGGAAAAGTGTTAAAAGTTGAGAATAAAAAGTCGGGTTATCGGGTAAAATTAATTAAAACTGATGGTCATATCATTTCTATTTATGTTGATGCTAAGACAGGGAAGATTAATGGAGGGTGATCACTATGCGGTTGTTATTTATTGAAGACGATATTGCTTTACAGCAAAACCTATATGCCCATTTAACTGCCGCTCATTATCTAGTCGATGTGGCGAGTGATGGCGAAACAGGCTTATTTCAAGGGCAAGAATATCCATACGACGCTGCTATTATAGATGTTGGTTTACCTATAATAGACGGTATCAGTGTGATTAGATCTCTGCGTGAAAAAAATATCGACTTTCCCATTTTGGTGTTAACTGCAAGAGATAGTTGGCAGGATAAAGTGGCTGGCTTAGATGCTGGAGCCGATGATTATTTAACCAAACCTTTTCAAGCTGAAGAATTACTCGCCCGCTTAAATGCACTGATCAGACGTTCTGCAGGGCAAGCAAGTCCGTTAATAAAGAATGGCCCGTTAAGTCTTAATACCAAAAGCTTGCAGGTTGAAGTTGATAATAAGGCAATAAAGTTAAGTAGTTCAGAATATAAGTTACTTGAATATATGATGCTTCACCTTGACGAAGTGACTTCAAAGGCAACACTGACTGAACATATTTATGACCAAGACTTCGATCTCGATTCAAATGTTATTGAAGTATTTATCAGGCGCTTAAGAAAAAAACTCGACCCAGATAATAGCTATGGTTTTATCGAAACGTTGCGCGGCCATGGCTATAAATTAAAGCGGTTAGATTAATGAGGTCACGTGGATATACCAAGTAAATGAACTCCTTAAAAGTTCGATTATTATTAAGTACGTTAGCGATGACGGTAGTGATGCTGCCTATTATTGGCTTAACCTTATCGAATGCCTTTGAACGGCAATTAAATGTGGCGTTGAAAAACGAGTTAAAAGCCTATAGTTATTCTATTTTTACTGTGGCAGAAGTTGAAAATAATCTCTTGTTAATGCCGGAGCTCTTGCTAGAAAACCAATTCAATATTAACCAATCAGGCTTGTATGCCTTAATTACCAAACGGTCAAAAGAAACGCAAATAGGCGCGATAAAAAACAAAATACTTTGGCAATCACAATCTCTGCTGACCTTGTCTCTAACGGCGGTATTGCCATCGCCTGATGTTGGGCAAACACTGATTTCAAAAATAAGCCTAGCGGACAGTCCTCATCTACTTTATAGCTTTAGTGCGAGTTTTTCTGATAACGGCCAAGACTTTGAAATAACACTGCATCTGATAAAAGACCAACAAGCCTTATTAAGCGCTCTCAATGACTTTGAAAAAACATTATGGGCATGGCTGCTGGCATTAATGGTTGTCTTTGTTTTTGTACAAATTGCCTGGTTATTATGGACCTTAAAACCATTAACTGTATTATCTCAAGAGCTTGAGCATATAGAGAAAGGGCAAAAGAAAGCCCTAGACGCCAACTATCCTCTTGAATTACAACCGGTGACTCAGCAATTAAACGCCTTATTGGCACTGGAAGAGAACCAACGAAAACGCTATCGTAATGCCTTGTCAGATTTAGCGCATAGCCTTAAAAATCCACTGGCCGTTATTCAAAGCCAACAGAATATTTCAGCAAGCGCCAGTGAACAATTAACATTAATTAATAACATTATTGAACATCAACTTAAAAGAGCTCAAAGTGCCGGGCAGTCTTCATGGCACTTAGGTGTAAAAATTAAGCCCGTTGTTGACAAGCTAATCAGCACGTTAGCGAAAATATATCATGATAAGAATTTATCATTTGCCGTCAATGTTGATGCAAGTGCTATATTTAAGGGTGATGAAGCCGATTTAATGGAAATTTTAGGAAACCTTCTCGATAACGCCTGTAAAGCGGCTAAGCATAAAATTGCCATTAGCGTGATTAGTTCTGCAAAAATATTAACGATTGAAATTGCCGATGATGGCGCGGGTATTGAAGCGTCTCAATGCGATATTATTTTATCGCGTGGTGGCAGAGCAGACACCTATCAAGCGGGTCATGGTATTGGTTTAGCTATTGTTAATGATTTAGTCAGTAGTTATCAAGGCCAATTAACCATCAGTAACTCAACAACACTTAATGGTGCTGTTTTTACACTTATCTTTTAAACCCTTGTAGGCTTTGTTAACAAATAGCCGAGAAAGCTGTTCAGGTTACGTTCAGTTTAGTGTTGTTATCTTTGTGTTCTAGAATTAGTCATAAGGATTATAACGATGAAAAAAGTCACGTTTTTATTCAGCTTTGCTGCCTTAGTTAGCTTTAACTTGTACGCTGAGTACCAGCCTTCACAGTCAGCGCTTCAGCAACAAGTGCAACAAGATCAGCAGCTATTTAGTGAAGCTGAATTAGCACAAATGCTAGCACCCATTGCACTTTATCCCGACAGCTTATTAACTCATATTTTAATTGCTGCTACCTATCCTATTGAAATAATCGAAGCCCATCGCTGGCTAAAGAAAAACACAAGACTAAATACTGAGCAAGTGGCTCAAGCGGTAAAAGATTTTAATTGGGATGCCAGTGTTAAAGCATTAGTGCCTTTTGAGCGTATTCTTAGCCGACTTAGTGAAGATTTAACCTGGACTCAACAGCTCGGTGATGCTTTTTTACAAGATGAGTCGATATTATTAGAAAGTATTCAACGGTTAAGAAAGCAAGCTCAACTTGCCGGAAACCTTGGTGAAATGGATAATATGGAGGTTAGCTATCAAGACAGTAATATTGTTATTGAAGCAAGAGAGAAGGAGATTGTTTATGTGCCGTATTATGATACACGCATGGTTTATGGTGCTTGGCATTGGTCATCTTATCCTCCTGTTTACTGGCAACCTCAGCGTAGTGTTTATGTAAGTCGCTCCAATCCTTTCTATTGGCATGCTGGCGTTCATATTTCGTTTGATTATTTTTTTAGTGCTTTTCATTGGCATAATCGCCAGGTGGTTGTAGCGAATACTCGTCGTTCTTCATATCGCTACTATGAACAGCGTCCTCGTCACTTAATTGCTAATGGTGGCTATGCTAAACGTTGGAGACACCAGCCCGTTCACCGTAAAGGTGTGGCTTATCGAAACAAGCATACTCGCGTTAAGTATAAGGACAAGCGAGTAAGGAGCAGCGAATCTAGCAATAGAAATCATGCTGTCGTGCACAATAAGCTACAAGGTAATACCAAGCGAGCTCTATCTACCATAAGGCACAAGCCCAATGAAAGCGCTCGACGAGTAAACCGTATCACTGACAAGGCGACAAATACTTTTTCAAAACCTGTATCAAAACATGTATCAAAGCCGACAACAAGACAGCACAGATCTTATGATCAGTCTAAAAAAACTAAAGCCGAAAAGGTTTACCGAGCGAGTCGAACTGTAAATAAAGAAAGGCCCAAACAGCTTGCCACTAACATCGATAAGAAAAGTGCCAAGCAACATACTTATCGTTCTGCTAATACTTCAATTAGTTCTAAAAGACAAGGTTCAAACAAAAAGCATGATAACCAAAGTAGGGTCATTAAAACAAAGCGTTCAAACGAAAAGCATGATAAACAAATTAGGATAGTTAAAACAAAGCGTTCAAAGACTGACAAGTAACGATATTAGTCACTTTATATTTATAGCGCTGTATTTTTATAACAAATTGGTTGAATGTTAATTCATTTAGCCTTTTTTTATAGATGGTTTATAATCACCTTTTATAATTAGACCAATCACTCGTGTTGGCCTAACGTCAAACACATTTTATCGAGCGAACTTTAATGAAAAGACTTTTACTTGTTTTACTCTTAATTATATTAAATTCAACCAGCTTTGCTAATGAAGAAGTTAAAGAGTTGCCACCAATAGACCCTTCATTTATGGGTGAACATAATATGGTGCTCTTTGTTCAGCGTTCTGCTATATATGCTTCGGTGATGACAACATATAATAGGCCGAGTAATGTACAGTTATTATATAAAATTGAGAATAAAGATTTAGCACTTTTGCAAACCGTACGTGATGGGCAATTAACGACGATAAAAGCCAAGCCTTTTAATTTGCAACGTTTGATGCGAGGCGAGGAAATGGTCATTATGGCTGATGTATACGCAGGGCATTTTTCTCGAGGGGGAATATTGGTTTATGAAAATATCCCCTTGACCTTTGCTAAAAAATTATACGTTCGTGAACTAGACGATATACAGGATTCTAGTAATCAGCAAGAGTATGACGTTGTTGATTTGAAAAAGAATTATAAAATTTATATTCATAAAATTCAAAAAGCACCTAGCTTTTCACATTTACTAAATATTGACGTAGAAGCAGGGTGCTTGCCACGTTTTCGTACTTCAGCAGCCGTGCCAAAAGAAACTGAGCTGCTGTATAAGTTCCTCAATTGCGGCACAATAAGTCCACTGTATTTTGAAAGCAAAGACTTTGAAAAATAATTACTATAAATAGAAGCCTTCTTTAAAACGAGGCTTCTAGCGTTAAAGCACTATCGCATAATTACTCAGACTGATTAGTCCTCATCATCAAAGTTGGGCAATACCCCGCTGCGACTGTGTTCAAAAATAAGAGAGGTTTCTACGGTGGTTACTTCATCTCTTGAGGTAATTGCATTGAAGACAAACTGTCGTAAATGTTCACTGTCTTTAACTGACATATGAATGAAATAATCATAGCTGCCGCCCATGTGATATAAGCTAACAATTTCAGGAAGTTTAAGTAAATCGTCGCGAAGGTTGTTAACAATATCTTCAGAATAGGGCTGCAAGCGAATAGCGGCAATGGCTTCTATATTTCCACCTAAACTTTTGAAATCAATCTCGATACAAGCGCCGGTAATTATATTTTTATGTTTCATACGCTTTACACGCTCTAAACACGTAGAAGGTGCCACCCCTATTTGAGAAGCTAACTCTTTATTAGTGATATCAGCATCGCGATATAAAATAGTTAAAATGCGTAAATCTATATCATCTAATTTTTTCATTATGGTAAGTCTTCTATTTATATAGTAAATTAACACTATACCGACTATTCTCTTATTAACCAATGCACTGTGGTTGATAATCAAACAATCGTCGAAAAAAACAATGCTTTTCCGAATATTCGTCGCTTAACTTTTATTCAGTTTATACTTAAGTGCTTTTAAATTAATTTCAATTACACTTTTATAAGGAGATAATGTTGTTAAATTTAGTTTAGCGACATATTATGTCTATGTTCCGATGTCATTACTTATAATTATAAAAATAAAAAGGCTTACTCTATGACTTTGCTTTGGATACCCTTGCTATCGTTACTTGGCAGTATTATTTCCTCAAGAACGGGAAAATTAACACGTAATCAATCAACTGCTTTGACGTTGTTAATGCCTATCATTGCATTATTGATGACGATTAGCTTAGCGCCAGCTATTTTTGCTGGCAAGGTTATTAGGGAAACAATCTCTTGGATCCCTTTACTGGGTATAGATATCGCCTTTCGTTTAGATGGCTTAGCGCTGTTGTTTGTATTTATGATCTTAGGAATAGGCATATTAGTTATCTTTTATGCCCGTTATTACCTCAGTAGTAAAGACTCTATGCCCAAGCTTTATGCTTATTTGATGTTATTTATGACAGCGATGCTTGGTATTGTCATGTCGAATAATATCATTCAGCTCTGGTTCTTTTGGGAGCTAACCAGTATTAGTTCGTTTTTGTTAATTAGCTATTGGTGGCATAAACCCGAGGCACGAAAGGGCGCAATCATGGCCTTAATCGTAACCGGTGGTGGTGGTTTAGCATTGCTGGCGGGTTTGCTTTTACTGGGTAATATCGTTGGTAGTTACAATTTAGATGCTATCTTAGCGAGCAGAGAAATTATTCAAGCGCATGCTTGGTATGAAATCACTCTAATTTTAGTCTTACTGGGCGCTTTCACAAAATCGGCACAGTTTCCTTTTCACTTTTGGCTACCTCATGCTATGGCTGCGCCAACGCCGGTTAGTGCTTATCTACATTCTGCTACTATGGTAAAGGCTGGGATTTTCTTATTAGCGCGTTTTTATCCTGCATTAGCGGGAACCGATATATGGTTTATTCTGGTGAGTTTAACCGGATTAACTACCATGTTACTCGGCGCTTATATTGCGTTATTTAAACATGATTTAAAAGGGCTGTTAGCCTATTCAACGATCAGTCATTTAGGGTTAATCACTTTATTATTTGGTTTGGACACTAAGCTTGCCGCTGTTGCTGCCATTTTTCATATAATCAATCATGCCATATTTAAAGCTTCATTATTTATGGCAACGGGTATTATTGATCATGAAACGGGTACGCGTGACATGCGGAAACTCAACGGTATGTGGCGATTTATGCCTTATACCGCGACGTTAGCCATGGTTGCTGCGGCCGCGATGGCCGGTGTACCGCTGTTAAATGGTTTCTTGTCAAAAGAAATGTTTTTTGCTGAAACACTGCATCAACAATTACTTGGGTCTATGTCTTGGCTTATACCTGTACTTGCTACCGTTGCAGGAGCATTAGCTGTGGCTTACTCAGCTCGCTTTATCCACGATGTTTTCTTTAATGGTGACCCTATAGATTTACCTAAACAACCCAGTGAGCCACCGCGTTATATGCGAGTGCCTATCGAAATACTGGTCGCTTTATGTTTAATCGTCGGGGTATTCCCTAACTTTATTATTGATGACATTTTAAAAGCAGCGTCTTTTGCCGTACTCGGTGGATATGTTCCTGAATTTAAAGTTGCGTTATGGCACGGTTTTAATTTGCCACTCTTGATGAGTGCTATAGCCGTAATCGGTGGTTTATTTCTGTATACCCAGCGACGTTATCTGTTTCAATTTCAGGCATCTATGCCTAACTTGAACGCCAAGAAGGCTTTTGATGACAGTATATATCTCATCACAAAGTGGAGTCAGCGAAAAATAAACGACATAGAAAATGGTTCTTTACAACGTTATCTAATGCTAATGTTTGTTTTTGTTTTAATCTTTGCTGGTTGGCCATTATTTGAAATGCACCAACTAAGCGGGCAAAAAGAATTGACGCCAATTGATCTTCATAACGCGATTGGCGCAGCATTATTAATGATTGGCGCAATAAGTACGGTGATTTGGTACCGTGCAAGAGTGGTGTCGTTATTAATGATATCAGTTGTTGGTTTAATGGTGTCTGTCGTGTTTACTCGCTTCTCAGCACCTGATTTAGCCTTAACGCAATTAACGGTTGAAGTCGTCACTATTGTTTTACTGATGCTGGCCTTGTTTTTCTTGCCACAGCATTCACCCAAAGAATCTAGCTCTTTACGTGTGGTACGCGATTTAGGGATCTCTGCTGCTTTAGGGGTTGTCGTCGCGAGTATTTGCTATGCATTAATTACCCGCCCACTTGAGTCAATATCAGAATTTTTCTTAGCCAATGCTAAAACAGGTGGCGGCGGTACCAACGTTGTTAATGTTATTTTGGTTGATTTTCGCGGCTTTGACACCTTAGGTGAAATTTGCGTATTAGGTATTGCTGCGCTGGGTATTTATAAGCTTTTAATCAACCTACCGTTACTTCTTCCTGTTAGGGATAGTGAAGGGCGACTATGGGCGAAAGAGCGTTACCCTATTTTATTAGCCAGTATTTCTCAGTCATTACTCCCCTTGGCATTAATGATCTCGTTTTATATTTTCTTACGTGGTCATAATCTTCCAGGTGGTGGATTTATTGCAGGTTTAGTGACCTCAGTTGCCTTTATTTTACAGTATATTGCACACGGCTCAGCCTGGATATCTACTCGTTTAACGATTAATTATCGGAAAATTATTGCCTCAGGAATTGCTATTGCGACATTTACTGGTGTGGGTAGTTGGTTCTTTGGTAGGCCGTTCATGACTACGTGGTTTGACTATTTCGATATTCCCATTATTGGTAAAATTGAACTTGCCAGTGCACTGATCTTTGATCTGGGTGTTTATATTACAGTTGTAGGCGCGACATTAATGATTTTGGCAAGTCTTGGTCAATTAGCGAGCGGGCCTAAAGAAGAGGTGAAAATTTAATGGAATTACTTTACGCATCCTGCGTTGGGCTTTTAGTGTCTTGTGGCGTGTTTCTAATCTTACGTTCTAGAACGTTCCCTATCGTATTAGGGCTAACGATGTTTTCTTACGCGGTTAATTTATTTCTGTTTTCATCTGGGCGGCTTAGCATCAATAATGCTGCGGTGCTTGGAACCTCTTCAGAATATACCGATCCATTGCCACAAGCTTTAGTGTTAACCGCGATAGTTATTGGTTTTGCAATGACTGCCTTCGTGGTTATTTTAGCTATCAGAGGGCGAGCAGATCTAGGCAGTGACCATGTAGATGGCCAGCCAGAAAAAGATAAAAAGGTAAACGTATGATCCAGAATTTGACCTTTTTACCGATTTTATTGCCCATACTCGCGGGTGTTATTTTATTGATGCCTCCCTTTGGCTCCAATAAAAGTACCCGAAGAGTGGCTTCTGTCGTACTCAGCGTTTTTACATTTGCCGTCTCATTGGCTTTACTACTCAAAGTCCAAGCTGATGGTACTCAGGTTTATGCTATCGGCGATTGGAGTGCACCCTTTGGTATTGTACTCGTTGCTGATCCCCTCTCGACATTATTAGTGTGTTTAACGACATTGCTCGGTGTTGTCTGTGTGTTATATGCGAGTGCAGGAGATGATGATAAAGGGAGTTTTTTTCATCCACTTGTACATTTTTTAATTTTAGGGGTCAACGGCGCATTCTTAACCGGTGATGCTTTTAATCTATTCGTCTTTTTTGAAGTATTACTTATCGCCTCGTATTCGTTGCTAATGCATGGTGGAGATAAAAAAAATACCCGAGTTGCTTTGCAGTACGTGATCCTTAATCTGGTTGGCTCAGCGATTTTCTTGATTGCTTTAGGGATTTTATATGGTGTATTAGGTACACTAAATATGGCTGATATGGCTCAGAAAGTAGCACTTTTACAAGGTGATGATGTTTACTTAGCCAAAATTGGTGGGATGTTATTATTGGTGGTATTTGCTTTAAAAGGCGCTTTGCTACCACTACATTTATGGTTACCTAATACTTATGCAACAGCAATACCTGTTGTCGCGGCATTATTTGCCATTATGACCAAAGTGGGTGTCTATTCAATGATGCGTGTTTATACACTTATATTTGGTGATGAAGCGGGCGAATTAACTCATATGGCGCAAAGTTGGTTGTGGTGGTTAGGGCTTGCTACAATTGCTATGGGCGCGGTAGGTGTTTTAGCCAGTAAAGATTTAAGAAAGTTAATCGCTAATTTGGTGATTGTGTCGGTGGGTACCTTGGTTGCATTAGTTGCGGTACAAACTATTGAAGCAACTTCCGCAGCTATCTATTACTTAGTGCACTCAACGTTGGTTACAGCAGCACTCTTTATTTTAGCTGACTTAATTGGTCGCCAACGTGGTGATGTTGCCGACCGTATTTCTGCAGGCTCTGCTGTTTCTCAGCCAAAGTTGCTTGGCGCTTGTTTTTTGATTGCAGCGATTGCGGTGATAGGCATGCCACCTTTGTCTGGTTTCATTGGAAAAGTATGGCTGCTTAAAGCAACTTTAAATGCTGAATATACCTTGGTGTTTTGGCCAATATATCTTTTTGCAAGTTTAGCTATATTATTTGCTGTGTCTAAAGCCGGTAGCACTTTATTTTGGCATCATCATGCTAAAATAACTACTGATACAAAGCAAGAACGTGTTCATCCAGCGCAATTAGTCGCCTTGCTTATTCTCATCTCTGGTGCACCATTAATGACTATTTTTGCTGGACCATTAAGTGAGTATGCCATTGGTGCAGCTACCCAGTTACATGATTTTAATAACAACATTAAACTTATCCTTTCAGGAGGACAGTAATGCGATTAGAAACACGATTTAAATGGCTACCCGCTCCTTTAATGAGCCTGGTACTGTTTACTGTCTGGTTGGTGTTAAATAACAGCTTGTCAGCAGGGCATATTTTCTTAGCCACTACTTTAGCGATAGTCATTCCTTTGGTGACTAGCCCGTTTAGAACAAAGCAACCCATCATTATTAAACCTGGTTTAGCGTTACGCCATTTAGCGTTGGTTTTATATGACATTATTACGGCCAATGTTCAGGTTGCTATTTTAATATTAGGGCCCACTAAAAAACTAACACCTGGGTTTGTTAAAGTACCATTAGACTTAACACACAGTTTGCCCATTACTATTTTGGCAAGTACTGTGTCATTAACGCCAGGCACTGTCAGTGCTGAAGTGTACCCTTGGAGAGAAAGCTTGAGTGAAGGTGAAAAGCTTGAACAACAGTTTTTGCTAATACACGTTTTAGATCTAAAAGATGAACAGGCCTTAATAAAAATGATTAAACAACGTTATGAAGCGCCTCTTAAGGAGATGTTTCAATGTTAGAAACTGTGATTTCAATTGTTTTTGCTATGATAGGTTTGTCGTTATTATTAAATGTATGGCGCTTATTAATGGGACCTTCTATACCCGATAGAATACTTGCACTCGATACGATGTATATCAATACAATCGCATTGATCATTTTATACGGTATGAGTATGGGCACTGCATTATATTTTGAAGCAGCGCTGTTAATCGCTATGTTAGGATTTGTTAGTACTGTTGCGGTATGTAAGTATTTGCTGCGTGGCGATATTATAGAGTAAGGGGTAAGTTATGGCAGAATGGATTATTTCAATATTATTATTAATTGGCGGCTCTTTTGTACTCGTTGGCTCTATTGGCTTAGTAAAAATGCCAGATTTTTTTATGCGACTTCATGGACCCACTAAAGCTACAACACTCGGCATGGCATCGTTGTTAACTGCTGCGATGATCTTTTTTAGTACTACTCATACAGGGTTTAGCGTAAAAGAAATACTGATCTCGCTATTTTTATTACTTACTGCACCCATCAGTGCCTATATGATGATTAAAGCGGCGATTCATCACAAGCTTGAGAGTATAGAACGCACAAAAGGCATAGATAACATTGAAGATGATGTTTAATCTTTTCTAGCGTTAACTCAATAAAGTATCTGTTAAATATAAAACACTGACCGTCTTGATGCTCAGTGTTTTTTTTACATTATTTAACTGAATATCAACACCTTATTAAAATAAAAAATCCCTAACTGTTTTAATTGTTAGGGATTTTTAGATAGCTATAACATCAGTATCTAATACTTAATATATCGGTGTTATAACTATTATCTGGCGTTTTATTGCCTGGTCATCTTCTGTTAAATGAAGCTTAGAAGTTAACGGTTACTTCATTTGAACATGCTGTTGATGCGTCACAAATTTGATACACGAATTGGCTACCTGTTGTGCGACGTTCACGGTCACGGTAAATACCCGCATTTTCTACCGTATCAATTTTTACACCATTACGGAAAATATCTACACTATCTGCTGAAGTACCTTCCCAAGTAATATCAACACGTAAGCGACCTAAACGAGACTTGTATGCACGTTTAACCGCGGCTTCAATACTTACTGATGAAACAGTGACCAGCATATTTTCTGTAGTGTTTAAACCTTCGCTATCTGTAACGGTAAGTGTAACTTCATAGTTACCCGTTGCAGCGAAAGTATGTACAGGGTTTTGTGCGCTCGATATAGCACCGTCGCCGAAGCTCCAATCCCAGCTAACCATATCGTCATTTCTATCAGTGCTGCTATCCGTAAACGTAGCGGTTAGACCGTCTGCTTGATAAGTAAAGCTCGCTTGTGGTGCGCTAGGAAGTGTTTCACCAATACCAGTAATAGTCAGTGCCCAGTTGTTTAATGTGCCGGTATCTGCCGCTGCATTATCAGCAACACTTAATATCCAGTCACCCGTGGCTACTTCGCCGTTGAAAGCTGAAGAGCTAAAGGTACTATCAATGTTATCGTCGCCGCCACCTGATGCACTGTGCAGTGGTGCCGTAGTCCCTGAAGGAGATGTTAACATGACGGTTAAGTCGCCAATCCACGTATGAGTAATATTTACATAAATATCAGAAGCAAAAACGGTAAGTTCATCTGCAACATTAATGGTTGAAGAAATACCTTCTGAATTGTTATCAGGAATACTAATAACCTCATCATTCGTGTAAGTAAACTCGTTCAACCCTTGTGGATTAACCATTAAGCGAACAGTAGATGCTTTAACTAAATCATCACTTGTTCCCGTTACCACAAAAGTATATTCACCCCATTGTGTTTCCGCTGTTGTTGGTACACTCAGTTCAAATGTTGCACCTGGCGTTGCAGTATCTGTTGATAATGTTGCACCAGCAAGTGAGCCATCTAAAGTTAAGCTAACTTCACCGTTCCAATCGGCAACAGAACCAACATTAAAGCTGTAAGTTGCTGTTTCGCCAGCTTCAATAGTGTTTGAACCTGGTGTTGCTGCAAGCGTAAAACCAGGTGTTGGATCCGCATCGTTTAGTGCATTATTAACGTTCAAGCGTTTTCCTGATACTGTTTTACCTGCAAGTGCAGCGTTATCATCACCAGAGCTCATTAAGAGTGCTTTCATTTCAATCGCACTCAGTTCAGGATTTACTGACCAGGCTAATGCTGCCGCACCGGTAACATGTGGCGTCGCCATCGAAGTGCCTGAATATGATGCGTAGCCACCACCGGGTACTGTTGATAAAATATCAGAGCCTGGAGCACCTAAATCAACAGTGGTTAAGCCCCACTGTGAAAAACTAGACATACTATCAGTACGCGTTGTACTTGCTACGGCTAAGACTGAATCATGCGGGTAGCCAGAAGGATAGCTGCTTTGCGCATCGTTGTCGTATGCATCGTTACCTGCGGCGGCAACAAACAAGATGTTAGCTTCTTCAGACGAAGTAATTGCATCAGAAAGTGCTTGGCTAAATCCGCCTCCGCCCCAACTGTTATTAGTAGCACGTACGTTTATGCCATTATTTTTTAAATCAACGAAGTAATCAATACAGGTTAATGCGTCAGAAAGGCTACCAGAACCCGATGCACTAAGGAATTTACAACCTATAATAGATACATTGTGGTTAACACCAACTACACCTAGCCCATTGTTGCCTGTTGCTCCAATCGTACCTGAAACATGACTACCATGACCTGCGTCATCCATAGGATCACCCACACCGGTAATCGCATTGATACCATGCATATCATCGATAAAACCATTGCCATCGTTATCAATACCGTCACCCGATATTTCTGCAGGGTTAGTCCAGACATTCGCCATTAAATCAGGGTGTGTATGATCAACACCGGTATCAATAACACCAATGATCACATCATGACTACCCGTAGATATATCCCATGCTTCAGGAGCATCGATATCTGCATCGGCAACACCACCACCTTGACCGGTATTATTCATGCCCCAAAGGTCAGCGAAGCTACTATCGTCAGGTGTTACGCTTGCATGAACAATATAATCAGGTTCAGCATATAAGACAGCTGGGTTTTTACGGAGTTTTTCAAGTGCACTTTTGACTGAAATATTATCAAGGGTAAATTTCGCGATACGGCCTTTTTTCAAGTTGCGATATTTATCATCAATTTCGTCATTGTTTAAATCAGAAATTTTAGCTCGCACTATGCTGCGGGCAGCACGACGGTCAAATTTAGATGCGCTATCTTTATAGACAACAATCACTGAGTCTGATTTATAAGTAAGACCTTCTTTCGAGCTAAGGTCTAGTGATGCATTAGCGAACAAAGGTAGTAACGCCAATGTTAAAGCTGATAATTTTGCTTTCATGTTTTGCTCCATGTTTATTTTTAATCGTTAATTAAATTATGTGTAGCCTACAGACAATTATTAGGCTGAATTCCTTTCTTTCTAAATATTTCTAGCTATGGGTTTACGCAACCTTATTACTTTAATCATAAAAATAGAGGTGTGACTATTAAAATGTAACAAACACGACTTTTTCATTACTTTAGCTAGATTTTTTTGAGATTTTTTACGACTTTTTTACTACTTTTTCTGTATTTAATCTGAGAAGTTATTAACTAGTCCTTTTTTGTTAGTACTTATGTTTTAACAAAGTTTTAACGTATATTTAACTTGGGGTTGTTGTTTATCTTATTGTTTTTTAATGTTTTTATTGGAATGGTAAAATAGGGTGATATATATTTGTTACTAAACAACGTACAGTTTTTAATGCAACGAAGTAAAACGAATAGAGTTTTTGTTTGGGTTTCTTATGGTTTTAATTAGAAACGTATTCAAAGTGCTTATTTACCATTTTTTATCGTTTTAAACGCTAAGGTGATATTTATCAAATTAGCGATTATGTCAATAAGCCAGGCTGGTTAAATACTGTAAGGTATATAACTTTTTTTAGGGTTAACTTATTGAAATTAAGTTTAAAATTATTATTTTGGTACTGTTCGTTATTATTGTTAAACAGTTATGGGAATACAAAACGCCAATACAGGTAAGACAACAAGCTTCTTATCCATTAAAAACATTGTGAGTAAATTGTGTACTCAAATAAAAAATAAAAAATAGGGATATATTTTGAAACTTAATAAATCATTAATCACTTGCGCCATTGTTATGGCACTAGGTTTAAATCAAACGGCTTTTGCCGGTGAAGATACCAAGGAAGTTACAAGTACGGTTGTTATTCAATCCGATCTGATGGTCAATGCACTAGGGAATGTGATTATGTTGTCACAAAGCTCTACGGTAGGTACTGATTTAGGTAATGAAACGACTATTTTTCAAGAGGGTGATGTCAATGGTACTGGCTTTACTGTGATCGGTGAAGGCAACATCGCAGAGATCATGCAAATAGGCGCCGAGAACTTAGCTGTTGGTACCTTTATTGGTAACAATAATGAACTGTACGTTGATCAAGATGGTGATATCAACGAAACAGAAAATAACGTTACCGGTGATAATAACCTTGTTGAAGTAAGTCAGCTGGGCGCTGGTTATTTGGGTATTGGTAATCGTGTTGTTAATGAGGTTGTGGGTGACGGCAACGAAATCACTGTAGATCAAGGTGACGGCGGTCATTGGGCTATTAATAGTGAACTAACCGGAGCCGATAACACTATCGATATTGTCCAAGATGGCGAATGGAATGAAACTTACCTCACCACTATTACCGGTGACAGCAATACTGTTGAAAGCACTCAAGATGGTTATTGGAATGTGACAAGGGTATCAGCGATTGAAGGTGATGCAAACGAACTTGAAATAGAGCAAGACGGCGCTCGAAACCAGGTTACTATCGCATCAGTTGCTGGTGATGAAAACGAAATTGCTATCGATCAAGAAGGTGATAACAATATCGCTGAGTCAGGACTTTATATCGGTAATGCTAACACCACTGACATCATGCAAAACGGTGATGGAAATACGGCTAGCTTTGATGTTATTGGTGATGAAAACGACTTTAACTATATACAAGTAGGCGATAGTAACAGCAGTTATATTGGCGCTATTGGTACTAATAATGAATACACTTCTGTTCAAGTGGGTAACTTAAATGAAAGCCACGTTGTTAACTTTAATGGTAATAACAATAACATTGACGTGATGCAATCTGGCGACGAGAATGTTGTTGTTCTAGAAGCTTCAGCTGATGACAATGTCTTGACCACAAGCGAAAATGAAATTTCAATCGCTCAAACGGGTTTTGCTAATGACGCGGTAGTGGTGTTAAGTACTATTCTTAGTAGTAATGCGAATACCATAGATATTGCTCAAAACGGCGAATTAAACTCATTAGATATTCTAGTTGAAGGCAGTAACCACGAAATTGGTATCGAACAAATAGGTGATGAAAACTTAATCTATGGAACTGATGGCGGCGCTATGCTTATTGGCGGCGACAATATTGCATTTAACATAAGCCAAGTGGGTAATGGCAACGTTGTTGAGGGATCTTTTATTAGTGATTCTGGCGTAGTTTCTATCACGCAAATGGGTGATTGGAATTCTGCGGTCATTGTACAGCAGTAATGACTTGTTAATCTAAATTTGGATAAGGGGCCACAGGCCCCTTTTTATGTCTCTTAATATGCTTAAATATATATCTTTAATCTTGATCATCCTTTTATCGTTATTTTCGCCTTCTAGCCATGCGTCTAGTGAAGTCGAAATAGGGGGGTTACTCCTTGATAATACCAAGAGTCGTTTAGGACATGATTTTTACTTTAAATTTAGTCAGTTATGGCATGACGTACCAAACACGCAAGGCATCAATGTTCAAATAATAGAACAAATTGTACCCAGAGCAGGCACTAAGCTTAGTTTAGTGCTTAACCGTCGTATTATTTATGTTACTTACTTTGGGCGACGCCAATCACCGGTCAAAGAAAAAGTAGAGCAAGCGATATTTATATTAATCGATGCAATGTCGCAGCCTCAATATAGTCGAAATAATATTGATATGGCTGGGAATGGTTTTTAGTCATAAGGAAAGTAGCCATGAAAAAATTAATATTAGCTTTAGCGATTCACCTTAGCTTAAGCGCTTACGCAATGAGCTCAGAATTAGTTTATACACCCATTAATCCAAGCTTTGGTGGTAGTGCATTAAACGGCAGCTTTTTGTTAAGTAAAGCGCAAGCACAAAATAAACATAAAGCAGAACAGAGTAAAAAAAGCTTTGAAGAAAAAGTATCAGATGCTATTGAACGGGCAACAATTAGCGATATTGTCAGTCAATATAAAGACACTGTTTTAGGTGAAAGTGCGGTATTTAATAATGAAGGCGATACCACTTTTTTTAGTGGCGATTATCAAATTGATATCTTATCTGCTAACAGTGACAGCATTACTATCGAAATTACTGATTTATTAACAGGTAAAATAACTATAATTGAAATACCGAAGTTTGGATAAACCATGAAAAAAATTATAATCGTGACCCTAGTTGGCCTGTTATCGGCCTGTAGTGTATTGGATTCAGCGAGTAATTTATTTCCTCCTAAGCAGTCATTAGCAACAAAAATGATGCCGTTAGAAAGTTTTAAAGAACTAAAGGCTTTACCTAAACCTAAAGGACCAATAGCCGTTTCAGTGTATGCTTATCGAGACCAAACAGGACAATACAAACCGCAGGCCAATGTCAGTTCATTTTCGACTGCGGTCACTCAAGGCGCCACCTCTATTTTAATGCAGGCGTTAAGTGACTCTGATTGGTTTTTACCGGTAGAGCGTGAAGGTTTGCAAAATGTGCTAACTGAACGAAAAATTACCCGCGCAGCCAATCAAGCAAATAAAGCGACAGAAAATATAGAATTACCCCCATTGACCACAGCTAAAATACTGCTTGAAGGCGGTATTATCAGTTATGACTCCAATACTAAAACCGGAGGCTTTGGTGCTGAATATTTTGGTATTGGTGCTTCAGAGCTCTATCGTGAAGATCAGATCACCGTTTATATGCGTGCGGTTGATGTGCGGACTGGGCAAGTGCTTGTGTCGGTATCTACCAGTAAAAAAGTGCTGAGCCAAGAAGTACGCGCTGGATTTTTCCGTTATATCAGTTTTAAACGTTTAGCTGAAATGGAAGGCGGTTATAGTGATAACGAACCTATGCATGTTTGTGTGCAACAAGCGATTGAAAAAGCGATCACTGAATTAGTCATTAAAGGCATCGCACGAAATGTATGGCGTGCTGACGTTTAATCGTTGTTCGCAACAACTAAAAGGCCAGTGATTAATCACTGGCCTTTTAGTTTGTATCATATTTAGAGCTGATGATATTAATTCGCAGTAAAGAGATAATCCTGTGTCCGACTGATCAGTTCAATACGATTTCTTGATTGGGTTTTTCTAAAAATACTATAAAGGTGCGTTTTTACTGTATTGGGACTAATGTGAAGCTGATCAGCAATTTCTTGATTTTTTGCACCACGAGAAACTAAACCAATGATGGTATTCTCACGTCGTGTCAGGCTGGGTAAGCTTATTGATTGTTGCTGTTGATTTGCAGGGAGTTGATTTAATTTACTCACTTTAACAAGTAACTCACTGAGCGCACTATTCATGGTTTTTCGTTTAAACCATCGCTCATTTTTTTGTAATCTTGTAATACCACGCAAAATAATGTCAATGCGTTCACCTTGATAAAATATCCCAGCAATGCTCGATATCAACAGTTGTTTTTCATCACATAAATTATCGGTAGCATTAAAAAAAACAACCCGTACTCTAGAGGTAAGTTGCTGTATTTCCATTGGAATATTTTCTGTCAAAATATAGAATTGTAAATCAATAAAAATCAAATCAAAAACTGTTATTAGCTCATTATTAGGTAAGGTTTCTGCTAACGTGATATCAATACCACAGGTTTTAACTAGGTCGGTAAACTGGAGGGTAGAGTGGTGAACTTCATTTTTTGCAATATTACTTACTACACTATTTGTTAAAAAGAAGGCTTTGAGCTTAAGTCCATTTATTGGATCCATAGTTAACTAATTCCCTATCCATGTAATATTCAATCCTTTTTATGCTTATTTAACCGATAAGAAATTACACAGATATCTTGTGTCTACTTAACAATAATTTTGCATTTGTTACATCAACATAACAAATAAAAAGCGCAATGTCGTTATAAAAGAATAAACATTTATAATTAAAAAATTACCCTTGAAAAGTATCCAATTACCGGCATTTAATTTCATTATCTAAATGCTTTATTTAGCTAAAATAGCCAGTGCAAGCCGAATGACTTTTGGTTAGAATACCTCGTCTATTTTTTACCTATATGCCAGAATATAAAAATGCCAGAACCCTACCAAGATTTAATTCAAATCTTTAATGACACATTTAGTTCCAGCACCAATACTCGTTTGATCAAAGGCGACGACGAACCTTTGTATAGTCCGGCAAGTAATGCCTGTGACTATCATCAAATTATTTTTGCTCATGGTTTTTATGCCAGTGCTTTACATGAAGTATCACATTGGTGTGTGGCTGGAAAAGCACGTCGGTTATTAGAAGATTTTGGTTATTGGTATATGCCTGATGGTAGAGATGCGGAGCAACAGAAAACATTTGAACGGGTTGAAATTAAACCACAAGCAATTGAGTGGGCTTTTAGTGTGGCAGCAGGGAAAAAATTTAATGTTTCAGCTGACAACCTCAATGGTGCGGCTGCCGATACTATTACTTTTAAAGAAAATGTTTTTCAGCAAGTGCAACAATATTTGCATCATGGGTTTCCTGTTCGCGCTCAAGAATTTATTGACGCACTGGCTAATTTTTATAACGTATCGTTGCCTTTGAATATCACCCAATTTTCTGCCAACGCAACATTTAATCACTCAGAGACTGTTACTCATGTTTAAACTTGGTTTTATTATCAATCCTATTGCTGGCATTGGCGGCAGTGTTGCTTTGAAAGGAAGCGATGGAGATGGCATTGCAGAACAAGCCCTAGCGCTTGGAGCTACCGCAAAAGCAAATCAGCGAGCAAGCTTAGCACTGTCAATACTTCTACCTTATCGAGATGACATTATCGTTTATTGTGCTAATGATCTTATGGGAGAGATGGCCGCTCAGGCACTTGGTTTTAAAACCCAAGTTGTTTTTCAAACCGATAAGCCTGAACATACCACGGCAGAAGACACTGAAAATACTGTAAAAGCCTTGTTAGCAGAGCACGTAGATATATTATTATTTGCTGGTGGTGATGGCACTGCCCGCAATGTTTGTAAAATTGTTGGCGACAAATTTCCTGTGCTAGGTATTCCTGCGGGCTGTAAAATTCACTCAGGTGTCTATGCCGTTACGCCAAAAGCTGCGGGTCGGGTAGTAGAGATGATGCTGACTAATCAGTTAGTTACCCTTACCGAAGCTGATGTTATGGATATCGACGAATCGTTATTTCGAGAAGGTATTGTTAAAGCAAAACGCTATGGTGAAATGCAAATTCCGGCTGAGTTACGCTATGTTCAAGCGGTTAAATCTGGTGGTAAAGAACTTGATGAGCTAGTGCTGCAAGACATTGCTGCTCATGTTATTAATGAAATGGACGATGAGCTTTTTGTGATTGGCTCAGGCTCAACCACCGCTTTTTTAATGGAAGAGTTGGCGCTAGATAATACTTTACTGGGCGTTGATCTGGTTGAACAGCAACATTTAATTGCCAGTGATGTAACCGAGCCGCAATTATGGCAAGCGATAACCTTGGCTAAAGCCGATAATAAAACAATTAAGTTGGTGATCACGTTAATTGGTGGACAAGGTCATATATTTGGTCGAGGTAATCAACAGCTCAGTCCACGAGTGGTCCGCGCCATCGGCAAAGATAATATTTTAATTATAGCGACGAAAGCGAAATTAACAGCATTAGCATCAAGACCCTTAATTGCTGATACCGGTGATAGTGATTTAGATATCGAGCTTTCAGGGTATTTACCGGTAATAACAGGATACAATGATCAAGTATTATACCCGGTAGCAAGTCCACAATAATGGGCTTTCAATCTATGTTTACAACTAATCATAAATTTTTTAAAACTTAACAGTAAGTAGAATTATGTCAATTGAAGAAAAAAAATCGTTTGAAAATATTGCTGCCCTTTATCTATATTTAGATAACTTATTTGATCAAGATAACAGTGATGACCAATTATTTGCCAGCAGCTATTTACGCGGCTTTATCAGTTTATCTGTTATTGAATTTGGTGATGAGTCGCAAGCACTCTCTCAAGAGCTTGCGCTAAGTATCGATGAAAAATTGCAAGCAGCCCGAACCGAATTGAGCCCGCAAGATAGAAAAATAGTACAAGACTATTGGCTAGACCTTAAACAATCATTTGTATCGGTTTAGTCATAACAGCCTTTATTAAATACTATAAATATTTACGACGAATAATATCGCGAATAACAAACCTGTTGGGTGATAAGTTAAAAAGTTCATGTCTACCAACAGGATATTCGCCACCCGTTAAATCAGCAGTCAAAATATCGGCTAATAGCGGCGCTGTACATAAGCCCCTAGCACCCAAGCCGGTAAGTACGTATAGATTTTTAATCACAGGTGCAGGTTCTTGATAACGCCAGTTTTTATCTTTTGCTAAATGGGCATAGTTGCTTTTATGCTGGGCTATATCAGGCATAGCGCCCACAACAGGTAAGTGATCTGGTGTCATACAGCGTAAACGAGCTTTACTCGAGGTAACGTCTTGTTCGCGCCATGATACTAATTTAGGCAGGCACTTTTCTAACATGGTTAAATTATATTGATCGCCAGCATCTGTTGCCACAATATCGAAACTGTCCTTTTCAAATGTCGCGCCGATGCAATGTTGTTGCTGGTGTGCAGGTGTTAGATAACCTTTGTGGCAAATAACGGTAGATAAGTTTTTGATCTGCTCGTTCGTTGCCATATTCGTTATTTGACCACGCACAGAACTCAGTGGTAATTCATCAATAATATTGAGTTTAATAGATTCAGCACCGCCGCAAAAAATAACAACTTTTTCATTTATTGTGCCTTTGCTTGTTGTTAGCTGCCAACTCTTGTCGTCTTGCTGGTTAAGTGCGGTAATATTTACTTGATTTTTTATCGACAACTGCTGAGTTTGCTGTGCTGCATTAAATAGCTGTTGAACTAATTCACCGGGCGCTATCCAGCCAGCGCTGGGCATAAACAACCCCCCGTGTTCAAGTGTAATACCGGCTAATAGTGATGCTTGCTCTGCATTTATACTGGTAATTAATTCTTTTGACCAAGGGTTGGTTTGCTCGAAAATTTTTTGTCTTTTTTCTAAAGCTGTTTTGTAGGAAATTTCAAGTAAGCCACACCAATCATGACTAAAAACAAACCCTTTGCTGTGTAAGTCTTTATAGCATTTTAGTGCATGCCAAAATGCCTGTTGGTAAAACAAGCTAATGTCATCAACTTGTTGATGAATGAGTGGAAATAACGCACCGACATGATTACTCGAAGCGCCTTGGGCAATTTCTTTATCTTTACAATAAAGTGTTACTTTTATATTTTTTTGAGTCAATGCATAAGCAACACAGGCAGCAGCAATGCCACCACCAATAATGGCAACACTTTCGGGTTGCTTAATAATGGGTCTAATTTGATAGCCTTTTCTTTCAAGCGGCGTATTTAAATTTTTTTGTTGTTTAATCACAAGTATTTATTAAATCCATTGGTTTTCAAGCGCTAAAGATAGTATTTTAACGTGAATTAAATGTGTCTGTCATAAAATTGTAAAAACCAGTGTACACGTGTACACTGAGCAGACCAGTTTGTGGGCAAATTTCTGTATGATATGCCTGATTTTTCAATTTTTAAATGGTTATTCAAATGAAACGTGTAGTGATCACCGGATTAGGCATTGTATCGAGTATCGGTAACAATGCGGAAGAAGTTTTATCATCTCTTAAAGCAGGCCGTTCAGGTATTAGTAAATCTGAAAGCTTTGCAGAAGCTGGTTTAAAAAGTCATGTTTGGGGTAAGCCCACGATTGAGCCTAAAGATCATATTGATCGCAAAGCATTTCGTTTTATGGGTGATGCAGCAGGTTATGCTTACATCGCTATGGAACAAGCCATTAATGATGCCAAACTAACTGAAGACCAAGTATCAAATGTTCGTACCGGTATTGTTGCTGGCTCAGGCGGCGCGTCTTCAGAAAATATTGTTATTACCACGGATACACTCCGTAATCGCGGTATTCGCCGTGTTGGCCCTTATGCTGTGCCTAAAACTATGGGCAGTACCGTTTCAGCTTGTTTAGCAACACCTTTTAAAATTAAAGGTGTTAACTATTCAATCAGCTCTGCGTGTGCAACGAGTGCACACTGTATTGGTAACGCCATGGAACTTATTCAACTGGGCAAGCAAGACATTGTTTTTGCTGGCGGTGGTGAAGAAGTTCATTGGTCTCTAGCGATGATGTTTGACGGTATGGGCGCTTTATCTGCGGGTCGTAATGATACGCCAGAACTTGCTTCACGTACTTATGACGCTGACCGTGACGGTTTCGTTATTTCAGGCGGCGGCGGTATGGTTGTTGTTGAAGAACTTGAACACGCTTTGGCTCGTGGTGCACATATCTATGCTGAAATTGTTGGCTATGGCGCAACTTCTGACGGTTACGATATGGTCGCTCCAAGTGGTGAAGGCGCAGTACGTTGTATGCAACAAGCCATGCAAGGTGTTGAAGGCAAAGTTGATTATTTAAATACTCACGGTACTTCTACACCTGTTGGTGATGTTAAAGAGCTTGGCGCAATTCAAGAATTGTTTGGTAAAGATTCACCGGCAATTAGTGCAACCAAAGCAATGACGGGTCATGCACTCGGCGCGGCGGGTGTTCATGAAGCTATTTATTCATTACTGATGATGGAAAACAGTTTTGTTGCTCCGTCTATCAATGTTGATAACTTAGATGAAAAAGCGCAAGGCCTAGATATTGTTACTGAAAAACGTGATGTTGAACTTAATTTGATTATGTCTAACAGCTTTGGCTTTGGTGGCACTAACGCTACTTTAGTGATGAAAAAATATAAATAATGACAAACAACGATAACTTGTCATTTAGTGTTTAACTAAATCAGAAATACGCTTTGAATATAATTAACCGCGTTTTTCTGTTTGGTTACATCTAAAAGACTCAGTATTATTTTGTTATTTAAAAAGCCACTTTATAGTGGCTTTTTTGCATTTAAGATACAATAACCCTCATCAGATCAATAATGACTTTAGGTTTATAAACCATGAAGATTTTTTACGATGAAAACATGCCTTTTGCTGAAGAGTTCTTTGGCGACCTAGGTGAATTACACCCATTTGTTGGTCGTGAGTTAACCGCTCAACAGGTCAAAAGTGCGGATGTTTTATTAGTGCGCTCGATTACTAAGGTTAACCAAGCGCTATTAGCAAGCAATTCAACTTGTCAGTTTGTTGGTACGGCAACAATCGGTGTTGACCATATTGATCAGAGTTATTTAACTGAACGGGGCATTACTTTTACCGCAGCGCCAGGCTGTAACGCTATTTCTGTTGCAGAATATGTGATCAGTGCCTTGGTTGTCTTAGCCGAACGTTACTTAATTGATTTGTTCTCGTTAACCGTAGGTATTGTTGGTGGGGGTAATACCGGTACTCGTTTAAGTGAAAAATTATCGGCACTGGGTATTAAGTATTTAATTTGCGATCCACTACTCGCCGCAAAACAGACAAATAATACTAAAGACCAACGCCATTACTCATCACTTGATGATGTTTTAGCTTGTGATGTCATTTCACTGCATGTTCCCATCATTGAAAATGGCGAACAGCCAACTTTTCACTTACTCAATGAAAAACGTTTAAAGCAACTGCACGAAAAGCAAATTCTTATTAACGCCTGTCGCGGTGAAGTTATCGATAATAAATCGTTACTGGCGCTTAAAAAACAAGGGCATGGTTTGAAAGTTGTTTTAGATGTTTGGGAAAATGAACCTAATATATTACATGAACTTATTGCCTACACTGAAATATCTTCTGCGCACATTGCAGGTTATAGCTTAGAAGGAAAAGCACGTGGTACAGAAATGCTCTATCAGGCATTATGTCAACAACTGAATATACCGATAGAAAAGCACCTAAGTGATTTTTTACCACGCGCCTCAATAACCGAAGTTGAAATTAATCAACCGTTCGAGCAAATACTACTAAACCAGCTCGTAAAAATGGTTTACGATGTACGTCGTGATGATGGAATTTTCAGAGAAACAATTTTAAGTCATGGCTTTGACCACATTCGGAAAACTTATCCGGCTCGCAGGGAGTTTTCTGCGGTTAAAGTAAGCATGACAAATCAAGCCAAGAGTGATGTGCCACATCATCTTGGTTTTCTTAAAAAGTAACTTATTTAACGTATATAAAGTACTAATCTTCAAAGCAAAGAGAGAGTGACATGGCACAGAAATTTGATGTCTGCGTATTAGGCGCTACAGGTTTGGTGGGTAAAACCATCATTGAAATATTAGAAGAACGTGATTTTCCAATCAATAAATTATACCCGTTGGCGAGTGCTCGTTCAGCAGGTGAATTTATTGACTTTAATGGTCAAAGTATTGAAGTACTCGATGCTGACCATTTTGATTTTAGTCAAGCGCAAATTGGCTTTTTCTCTGCGGGTGGCTCAATTTCAGCTAAGTTTGCTCCTATTGCTGGTGAAGCAGGGTGTATTGTTATAGACAATACTTCTGAGTTTAGATACGACGCAGATATTCCGCTAATCGTTCCTGAAGTTAACCCAAGTGCATTAGCTGATTATAGAAACCGTAATATTATTGCTAACCCTAATTGTTCAACTATTCAAATGATGGTCGCGCTAAAACCTATCTATGATGCTGTTGGTATTAATCGTATTAATGTTTCTACTTATCAATCAGTTTCTGGTGGTGGTAAAGCAGCAATGGACGAATTAGCTAAGCAGACTGCAGACTTGTTAAGCGGAAAACCTGTTGAGACTAAACATTTTCCTCGTCAAATCGCTTTTAATGTTATCCCGCAAATTGATGTCTTTATGGATAATGGTTATACCAAAGAAGAAATGAAAATGGTCTGGGAAACGAAAAAAATTCTAGGCGATGAAAACGTTCTTGTTAATCCAACCGCGGTTCGTGTGCCGGTATTCTTTGGTCACGGTGAAGCCTTACATATTGAAACGGGATCACCGATTTCAGCAGAAGAAGTTAAAGATTTGCTTGAGCAAGCTGAAGGTATTGTTGTTTGTCGTAATGACGAAGACTTTCCAACACAGATAGGCGATGCAAGCGGAAAAGATGCCACTTATGTTGGTCGTATTCGTGAAGATATTAGTCATAGTTGTGGGATCAATATGTGGGTTGTTGCTGACAATGTACGTAAAGGTGCGGCAACAAACAGTGTACAAATTGCTGAATTATTGGTTAAAGACTACCTTTCATAACATCCCTTTAATAAATGAGTTAGCGTTAAAGTTGAGTTAACCTTAAGATTTATTAAAGAAAAATCAAAACTCGTCGTTATAGTTAACGACGAGTTTTTTGTTTCATTATTACTAAAAAAATGTGTATTAACTTGCTATGATATAAACAGCAGGTGTAGGGTTGGAATAAAATTTGCTTTACTTTCTCTAGGCTTGAAGTGCCAAACAATTGGCAGTAAATAAAAATAATTAGGAAAACTTGATGCATCGATTATTACGCCTGTGCCTGTGGCAGGTAATATTTATAAGCATTACCACGTATAGTGTTTCTTTGTTCGCCTTTGAAGAAGGCGGTATTCGTATTCGGGGCCCCAAGGCGACGGATATGTTTCCGTACGATCAATACGGGCCTATTACCTCAAAAGATACCCTGTGGAACATTGCTTTAAAAGTTCGTCCAGACCCTACTTTGTCTGTTTATCAAGTAATGCAGGCGTTATATCAAAAAAATCCGCAAGCATTTAAAGAAAATAACTTAAACCATCTTAACAATGGCCAGTACTTAAAATTGCCGTCTGTTAGTGAGATGCGTGCCATAAATCCTCTTGCGGCAAAAAGTAAGTCAACCTCTGATGATAAAACATGGCAAAAGAAAGTTGCTAAAACCGTTAAGAAAAAAATTGTTCCTCCTGCTGAACTTGCCATTAAAAAGGAAGATTTAGACGCGACTAAAAAAGAAATCAATGCACAGCTTGAAGAAATAAACTCTAAGCAAACCGTTCGTTTAGAAACTATCCAAAATGATGTTTTAGATTCAATTGATGGCTTGCAGGCTATTCTTAAAGAAAATGCAGTTGTTGATGAAAAAATATCAACGGTGAATCAGCAGCTTAATGTTTTTAAAGAAGCTTCAACTATAGAAGATGAAAAACAAAACGCTCAATTAGCACTGATCATGTCACTTCAGCAAGAACTATTGAAAATGGCAGAAGCGAGTGAGCAAGCGTTATTATTAGAGAAGCAAAAAGCTGAACTTGAAAATGAAGGCATAACCTCGCAGCTTTGGTTTCAGATCTTAATGTCAACGCTACCAGCATTTTTTGTCTTGAGTCTTGTATTTTGGTTCTTGCGCCGTCAAAAAGGTGGAGAAACTGAAGCTGTAGCTAAGCCTAAAAAATCAAAAGCTGTTGCTCAAGAAAAAGCCAAACCAGCAGACACAGCTGAAGCACCTCTTGCTGCTTTAGATAACGAACTTTCACTTGATGATGAATTATCGCTTGATGATGAATTATCACTTGATGATGAACTTTCAATGGACCTAGGTGAGGATGAACTTAATTTAGATGATTCATTGTTTGCT
>NZ_JACGWC010000021.1:0-71505 GCF_014077545.1 Colwellia sp. BRX10-1 | reverse complement strand
AACCTGTTGCTTGGTTATGGGTTTTCCAGACATATCTTTCTCTATTGAATTTGATATATCTAAAGTGTACCAAAACCGGTCAACCTAATTGTCGCGACCCGGCCAAGCTAATTGTCGCCTAATACAAGCTTGTTTGAATAGCGCGTAAACATAGCTACATGCAAAGACCGCAAGATAACCACAAGAAAAATACAGCTACCTTGGGGGAGAAGTAAAGCTTGCCTGAAATTCATTCATTTAATCAAAACATATAAAAATCGATATGCAAAGGCTTACAAGATAAAGTACATGCATTGTTTTTGACCAATGGATAGCCGTGTTTCAGAGCATTATTATTGTGTAGCATTATCATGGCTGGCGTAGTAATTCTCACTGTTGCACATGCTTTCGGGAATTAGTCGGCGCAACCTGAAATGGAAATTACTGGTCGTTGACCTTTATTAGCTTGCTTATAGGTCAGCTTACAAAGTGTATCATCTGCTTTTATAGCATCAGCCAGCATACCTTCTGTATCACTCAAAAATGTAAAAATAATTGGTGATGAACCAGTTAACTCCCAATCAGCGCCTTCAGTGAAATCTAGAACTAATCTTATGTTTGTCTGTGTATTGGAAGGATACCCCCAATGAATCTTTATTCCTGATGATAGTTCTGCATCTTGTAAATTACCAAGTCCTTCAACTATGGCCTTAGCGTTAACTAGCGTGCTAGCTGACTCTAAGGCGCCCTTTAATTCATCCATTGCGGATTGTTGAGCATCACTTCGTATGCTTATAAATTTAGGAACAGCTACCGCTGACAAAATCCCTAAGATAACAATAACCACTACAAGTTCAATCAGAGTGAAACCAGATTGATTTTTCATATGGATTAATTCCAAAAAATTAAAGAAATACTATTAATGACAGCCTGAAAGTTGTGTATAAGAGACCTTTCAGTAGAGGCACGAAAAAAGACCGTTCCTAACAAGTTTTTAATCGTAACGAGGCTTTATAATTTTCAGCCTACTTATTTAAATAAAAATAAAATAACTTATATTTACTTGAAGTTAATTCTATTATCCTATCTTTTATAGCTGTTTGATTCAATTGAATCATAAATGTGGGTATGAGGTAATAAAGAATTATCATGGGTGTCTTGATAACTTTTCTCTCTATGAAGACCCTAATATTTTCCAGTTTTTAGGTCAACTCTAGGGGGGGCCACAAGGGGTCGTTCACCGTTGTGATTTTAAACTATTCTAATCCTTTTTATTCTTTCATACTGTTGCGTATGCGTAGGGTTATTTTTGAAAGTCTAGGGCTATTAAAAATTTCTTCGCTAAACTCTTCAAAACAAGTTTTTAAAGATTCTGTATTTTTGGAACCTTCAAAATCCAGTAACAACCATTGTATTCCACAATTTTTAAGCATGCTAGCTTGTTGCCTAGGGGAAATATAATCGAATAACCAATTATTAAAACTTCTATTGCTTCTTGAAAAGTTATAAACGCAAATACAATACAGCATCACGAGTACATATCTAATAATAAACATAACTACCTACTATCGCTCTCGATATATATGGGATGATACTGCCTAACTCATCTAAAAAATCAAAAATAAAAGTTATCATGGGTGTCTTAGTAACTTTGGAAGGTAAGCGTTCAACGGACTGTCGATTTATTAAAATGTTACGTTATATTTATTGATAAACATTTCTTCTTTTTTACCTTTTATTGATAAACGCCCTTCATTCCAAATTTTTATAAGTTCTTGTCTTTTTGTTGTTGGAATTTTTTTTGAGAAAATAGGCATTTCAACCATTTTTTTTTCTAAGCCGGGCTGAACAATCTTAAGCTCATCATTCAAATTTAGTCTATTCATAACGTACTGAAGAACAAGTATATTATCAGCATATAAGTCGACTCTACTTTCTTTGATCATGTGTAAAATTCGTTCAACTACATCATCATTACCAGAGAGTACTTCAACAAAACTCGCATTATTCAGATTAGTGATGTAATTTTGATAGTCGACACTCAATGAACTGTAGTCCCAGCCTGGCCCCGTTGCGATACGTTTTCCTTTGATAGATTTTACACCATTATAGATCCAAGGATCGTCGTGCCTAACGATAAAGGCTGCTGTGTATGAAAAAGTTGCTTGAGTAGCATATTCAAAATCTTTTTCTGAATTTTTTGAAAATAGGTATTCTGGTAACATATCGCAATCACCATTTGCTACCATATCTAGCCCTCTTGCCAAAGGGACTTCATAATATTCAATTTTATAACCTTTTGATGTGTATATTTCGTGCAATATATCTATAACAAAGCCACGCGCAGAAGATGCTTCTGATGGAAATATTGTCATCGGAGGCCATTGGTCATAGCAAACTTTTAATGTCGTAGCATGACTTATATTAACTATACTGTTTCCTATGAATAAGGTTACAAGTAACAATAGCTTGTGAATTTTTTCATTTTTCAACACGGTCGCGGCCTTTATCTTTTGCGCCATAAAGTTTTAAATCAGCGCGTTTAAATAAATCTTGAATTAAATGGTCTTTTGGCTCTGTTGACACAATGCCAAGACTCACAGTATAAGTAATTTTTTTACCCTCTATGTCTAAAATAGAACTGCCAATTTCCTTCCTTATTTTATCAGCAATGAGAAAGGCGTCATCAATTCCGGTATCAGAGAGAAATATGGCAAATTCTTCTCCGCCAACTCTCCCAATAAGGTCAGACTTTCTTAAAAACTTTTGAAGTGTAGTAGTGAAATGAATGAGTACTTTGTCACCAATGTAATGCCCATAAGTATCATTGACTATTTTAAAGTGATCTAAATCCATAAATAAAAAAGATGCAGGCGACTTTTGGCGATGTGAAAGATCGAGCAAATGTTGCGCAGCTTCAAAGAAACTCCCCCTATTTAATGTGTCAGTCAAAGAATCCCTGGTGGCTAGAACTTTGAGTTTTTCATTCAATATTTGTAGGGCTTCTGTTCGCTTTGTAACAGCTTTTTCTAACCAATTTCGCTTGGCTTGTTCGTCTTCTAATAATAGTTTTCGATCTTTCTCTATGGCAGAGAGCATATTGTTTATATGTTCTTGAAGTTGACTGAGTTCGTTATTTTCAATGTTCGACAGGTTAATACGTTTATTTATGTTTTGGCTCAATTGAACCTCATTCACTTGCGACATTAATTGTTTCAAGGGACTTGCTAAGTAGCGATCGAACGCCCAGATAAACAGCCAAAACAAAATAGATAACTTGATGATTTCCGTAATTGCAATTAAGGAAAAGCCGAACAAAACACGATCTAAAATAACTTCTGACGATGAATAAAGGATAACCGTTCCAAGCATTATATTTTGTTCATTAAGCGTCCAATTTAAGTCTGATGTGGTATCAAAAATGGATAAGGGGGGCGATGTCAAAGCGTAAGCTCTTTTAGAGATAATACTTTTGGCATTCTTATCAAGAATATCAACACCCTCGATAATTGGCATTTTGACAAGTCCTGCGATGAGAGCATCTAATTGATTATGATTGTATTGCCACAAACTTGTTGAGATAGGTTTGTGGACTGTTTCTTCCAACTGTTTCAATTCAGTTAATATTGAATCCTTCGTTTTCAAATATTCGGCCAAGAACTGCATACTTGTGATAAGACAAGTTACGCTCAAATAAATAGTAAAGATAACCCGCATCATTTTTTTTGATAGATTATTGGGGCGAATAAAACGTGCAAACATTAAACACTACTTATTGATAAGCTTGAAACTTAGATTAACATTAAATGACTTATGCGCTCAATGTAAGAATAGTAATCTAAATCGGTTAATTGTCTCCTTTATTGTTTAGCTAACTATTGTATTGTTTAACTGCTCATAGCACTCAATATCACAATATCTTGAAGATATAATCAAACAAAACTTTAAAGTTTCTAAATGGTTTTCAACAATATCTTGGGGTAACCAAAAGTGTAAATCAGCTTAAAATATCACAATGTCCGTTTTGTTAAATAACTTCTGTTATTGGTGTAAACTTTATTGTCGAAAATCACAAAGAAAACTCTAAAATCAAAGATTTTGAATGTCCATTTTAGTATCTGAAGTTAATCTAAATTCGAATTGATTTTAGTGATAATTTAAGTCTGATTTTGTGGAAAAAATTAGCGTTACAGAATGATTCTTGACTAGCAGCTATGATTTTGAGGCCGACGCTAGGATTAACGAATTACTATTGTTAGTAATGCGACTTGCAGTGATTGATGCTTTAAATTAAAGCGACAATTCTTCCGATAAATTAGCCCTTTCAAAGTTAATAAAGTTGTTATGATTTCTCAACGTGAATTAGAAAAACAAATATTTAATATTGATTAAAATTACTGAAAGCAGACAGTCAATTTACATGATTTTGTCTACTAAAAATTTAATCGTTCTAAAGCGGTTTAGGGCACAAACCGAGATAGGTCCTGTGTGCCGACTTGAGCGTAGTTTAACCTATTGATTATTGATTATACTCCTTTGGAAATAACTCCACCTCCCTTTTTTTTGGAAAGCTAATTGTTCTTTGACTTTTAAGGTTTCAGGCCGAACCTTTTAAATTGGCCAGTCGTAGCAAGTTAAAATCATTGCCGCGACTAATCCGTTTTCCCTTTACAACCTTTGCAGTGAATTGTTACAAAGCCTCCATTGATAATGGTAGCTAATATGAGTGTTTGATATTACTTCCATTTATTTTCAAATGCTTTATTTGGCACATCATCATCGACTATAGGTAACTGTAACCCAGTAATTTCTTGTTTTTTGCACAATTGTGGAACTAACTCTATGTGATTTTCTGTCATCTTTTCATCAAACATCAGTGTCAATAATACTGTTGCACCTGCTTGTTTCAGGTCTTTTAGCGATTCGCTTAACTCAACGTTTATTGTTCCTGGACACGTTTTAAAATAATTTGTGCACTACTTTCTATATTTATCGAGTTGTTAAGATATTTATTCATAACCTTCTGTATCTAAAGTAAAATATGTTTTTGGTAATACTAGATGTTTTTCTATTTGGTGCGATTTTTTACCTCTTCATAATGCATCATAAGATTCCAGGTAGAGCTATCGTGAGCGAGATCGATCGAGTTATTGTGAAGCTCGCTTTCTATTCTACTGGCTAAACCTTTACCCAGTTCAACTCCCCATTGGTCAAAAGAGCATATTTGCAAAATAATGCCTTGAACAAATATTTTATGTTCGTAAATTGCAATTAAAGTACCGAGCGTAAATGGCGAAATCTTATTCATTAATAAAGTATTGATTGGCCGGTTACCTTTATGTACTTTATGGGGAGCGACTTTATCTATGTAGCTAGGTGTTCGTCCCTTTGCTGTTAAATCGTCCCTAACTTGTTGTTCATTAACACCTTGCATTAAAGCTTGAGTTTGCGCGAAAAAATTAGACATGAGGGCTTCATGATGGCCTTCTATAGGAGTAACACTTTCAACCGAGCCAATAAAGTCGGCGGGAACAATGTTATTACTTTGATGTAAATATTGATAAAAAGCATGTTGACCATTAATACCCAACTCCCCCCAAATTGATGGAACGGTTGGATAATTGATAGTTTCACCATCCCAGTTCACCGATTTACCATTACTTTCCATCTCTGCTTGTTGCAGATAAGCCGACAACATATGTAAGGATTGATCATAAGGTAAAATGGCTTGAGATTGAGCACCTAAAAAAGTGCAATTCCATATACTTAATAATGCTAATATCACCGGAATATTATGTTCTATCGGTGTATCACAAAAGTGGCAATCCATTTCATAAGCACCATCAAGTAACTCCCTAAAACAATCAAAACCAAGATTAATAGCGATAGGAAGCCCGATAGCAGACCATAACGAAAATCGTCCACCAACCCAATCCCACATATCAAAGATGTTTGCTTCTGCTATACCATACTTCATGGCATTTACTTTATTAGCAGTAACGCCAATAAAGTGTTTTGCGATAGCTGATTGATCAAATGATGACGCAGTTAACCATTTAATCGCTGTTTTAGCGTTTAACATGGTTTCTGTCGTGGTAAATGTTTTACTGGATACAATAAATAGCACTTTTTCTGGGTTTAATGGTCGAAGGACTTCGGCTATTTGGGTGCCATCAACATTCGACACATAATGGACGTTAACGCAGTTATCACTAAACCTTTTTAATGCCTCGGTCACCATTTGAGGTCCCAAATTAGAACCACCAACGCCAATATTTACTATATCGGTGATACGCTCACCCGAATATCCTCGCCATAAACCTTGACGAATATCATCACTAAATTTTTTAACTTGTTTTAGTGTTTTTTCAATATCTTCTGAAATATTTTTACCATCTACCCAAAGTGGTTTTTTAGAACGATCCCTTAATGCTGTATGCAAAACAGCACGATCTTCAGTTTTATTAATACGTTCACCACTAAACATTTTTTCACGCCATTTTTCAACTTCACACTCTTTAGCTAGATTGGTTAATAGCGTAATAGTTTCTTCTGTGATCGCATTTTTAGAATAATCTAATAGTATAGAAGGCAGTTTTATTGAAAACTTACGAAATCGCTGACTATCTTTTGCAAATAAGTCCTTCATATGTTGATTTTTCATTAGCTGTGCATGTTGGGTTAATTGCTGCCAACTATTGAGATTTTCTCTAGATTGCATGTCGATCCTAGGTAAGTAAGTATGAGTAAGTTATGTCGAGTATTAGATATCAGTTAAGTGTGGTAATGCCGTGAAGGCCCCTTTTTTCTGACAGGTAAAAGCGCCACAGTTAGCGCCAAATAACACCGCAGCAGAAACGTGTTCACGTAGCTCAATGATTTCATATAATGTATCGATACTTTCATCATCTTCCACAGATTTAGCGAGTGAAAATAGAAAACCTGAAATAAAGCTATCTCCGGCTCCAGTAGTATCAACGGGAGATACTTTAGGTACTTTAAGTATTATTGAAAAACTAGCACAAGTTACTTGAACAGGGTTTGCACCATCGGTGATGACAATCAGTTTAGCGCCAAGTAATAGTAAATATTGTACATAAACATCGACATCAACCTGCTTTATTTTTGCTAAGTATTCGGCTTCGTCTTTACTCAATTTGACTATGTCACTTTCTTCGATACAAGCTTCAACGCGTGACATCAATAGGGATAAATCTTGCCAAAGTTGTTGGCGTAAATTTACATCAAAGCTAATTAATACGTTATTTCTTTTCGCATTTTTTATCGCATAAAGCGTATCGCTATACATTGGCTGGCTAGTTAAGGTGTTTGAACAAAAGTGAAAAAAACCCATGTTTTGCCAGTTAATTTTATCAACTTGAGAGATGCCATATTGCATGTCGGCAGTATTATGACGATAGAAATTAAATGTTCTCTCACCACAAGAGTCTAAGCTAACTAATACTAAAGCGGTATTTGCGCCTGCTATTCTTTTAACGAAATCGGTATTAACGCCTTCATTTTCTAATGCTTGCATGAGCATGTTACCAAAATTGTCTTCACTAACACCTCCAGCAAAGTATCCTGCTCCACCTAACTTAGCATAAGCTACTGCGACATTGGCAGGCGCACCTCCAGCTAACGGAATGTAACTGGGGTCATTGACTGACGTTGGCAGAAAATCGACCAACACTTCGCCATAACTGATTAAAGAAAACATAGATTCACCTTGAAAAAAAGCCCATATTAAATGGGCTAGTTAATACTTCTAATATTATAATTTAGGATTAAAATTCGTATTTAAACGTAAGAGTCGTTGAACGACCTTGTATTGATCTTGCACGGATAATAGTTTTGGCAGAAGCAGCTGTAGCATCTTCTGCTTCGGTGATCCCCACAGTTTCAAAAACATTGTTAATATTTAAGGAAACACTAAATGCGTCAGAAAGACGGTATTGAGCAAAGGCATTTACTTGAACATAACCGTCTAAAATAAGTGCGTTAGGATCAGTTTGGTCAAAGTTATCTTGAGCAAATGAATCTGAAGTGCCAATAACGTTAACACCCGCAGAACCTTCATTGAAGTTATAACGACCTGTTATAGAGTAAACAACATCGGCTTGTCTTCTTGGCGTATTACCAACAACGCTTGGGTTAACAAAATCTTTAGTTATTTCAGAATCAGTCCACGTTAAGTTAGCACGTACATCAAAATTACCAACATAGTAAGTTGATTCAATTTCGATACCTTTTGATTCATATTCACGGTCAAAAAATCGTTGACTAGTTGCTTCAAAATTTTGCTCTTGCGTTTGTGCAAAGAACGCTGTTGCAAAGACAGACAAGTTATCTTGACGGAATTTAACACCCAATTCCAATTGATCTACTTCATCATAAATATCTTCATCTTTTGCAACACCAGCAGCATCTATTTTACCAAAAGCCAAGCGGTCTGCGTTAGCGGTAGCCCCCTTGCTGATACGACCAAATGCAGCTAAGTCGTCATTAATTTGAATATTAGCGCCTAAAGAGTAAGACACGTAGCTCCAATCATAATTTACATTGTTAGCATCGGCGTTGTTTACATTTGAAACACTCGTTTCGATTTGATGAATACTGCCGTCACCGTTCATGTCAACGGTCGATTGAGCAGCGCCTGCGAAAGTCCCCGTTGCTGTTCCACTGTCAAAGCGAACACTACCGTCTATATTGATGTTATCAAAACTTGTGCTAAACGCTGCGTATGGAGCAGAAACTTCATATTGTAGATCGTAATTACGCGTACAACAGTTACCCCAAGCTGGAACACCGTATCCAATAACACCATTGTCAGAAAATTCAGTACCGTCAGCGGCATTTACATCAACAAGCGCAGCATCTTGGCCTTTAACTTCATATAAGTAAGAATTCCATAACCACGATTGTTGAATGGTTTGAGATGAGTTATATAAACCAAATGTAAAACTCGTGTCGTTCATCGTTTTTGTTAATTTAAAATCGTTAACCATAAAATCAAGGTTAGTCATTTCGACATCAAACGAGTGAATACGCATAAGGTTATCAGCAGTATAAGCATTACCTGCTTGTGGACCATTTGCGTAAGTTAATGTTGCGCCATCACCTGCTATACTGTCAGCTAAGCCTTGACTTCCTTGAATACTTTCAGGGAATGGACCAGTAAAGCTACCTTTAGTGCGAGAAATTCTCATTCTGTTTTCAACAGACCAGTCATTGCCTAAATCAAATACAGCTTCAAAACCAAGCGCATCAACTTTCGGACTCATGCCATTACGCATATCAGCAAGACGTCCATTTCCAGCACCATCCGTGGTGATCATAGAGGTGTGATATGGAGTGTGCGGAGTTCCAGTTGAAGCATCAAACCCTTCAACTGAAGAACCATCAGCATAAACAGGCATAGGTAAATAAGCGGTTGTTGTATCATCTAAGTGTTTGAAATAAAGTCTAACGTAACCAGCATCGAACTCTTTAGTTATATTAGCTTTAATTTGGCCGCCTTTATTACCCGTATAACCAGTATCACGTACACCTTCACCTTGACGGTAGAACCCCCCAAGATGGAAATAGGTAGAGTCGTTAATGTCGCCACCAAATTCAAAGTCTGTGCGAGTAGAGTCGTAATCTAAACCGATTGTTGTAGCTACGCTACCTCCTTCAGTTTTACCATTTTTGCTAACGATATTAATTATGCCGCCAGGAGCATTTGTAGCAAGTGTAGATGCAGAGCCACCACGAATAGCATCAATAGAAGCCATTGTAGAATCTATGCGTAAGAAAATATCTGTGTTACCAAAAGCGATATCGCCAAATTGTAGAATAGGTAAACCATCTTCTTGAATTTGCATGAATTTAGCGCCACCTGCTGCTACAGGAAGACCACGAACCGCAAGGTTAGCGTTACCGTCGCCACCTGATGCTTCAGCACGAACCCCGGGGATATTTCTAAATGCCTCTGCACTACTTCTTGGTGCTGCTACTTCTATTTGATCACCAGAGATAGTACTTACTGAAACGCTTGATGCCATCACTGTTGTGCCTTTACCCGTGGCACCTGTTACTACGATTCGCTCAAAATCGATGCCTTTTTTATTTTCTACTTTCGTTTTGGTTGTTTCCGCTGCACTTAAGCTCGAGCATATAGCCATGGCCAATGTACTTAATATTAATTTTTTATATGTTGTATGTTTCATTTACTTCCCCAAGTTTTTTTATAGTATGTTTTATATTTTAAAATCTTTCTGCTAAAACGACCAACTTAATCGATTAAGATGATTATTGTGTAAGAAGCAGTCATTTTGCAAGTTATTTTTTATATTCAATTTTGTTTTTTTATTAATCTACTGATAAATAATAAGATTTAGTTTTGAGGATTATGCTGAGTGGGATCAGCTATCAGGTTATAAATAGCAGCTAACGCTAGAATAGCTGAAAAGAATGTTGCTAAGTAAAAACCATAAGATACATGACCAAACAGATCACTGATAATGCCCATAAGAAGTGGAGATACTGCTGCAGAAACAGCGGTAAAAAACAGAATAACTCCAGCAACAGCACCATGTTTTGATGGGTGGAAACAACTGATCCCTTTAGAATTAAGGGTCGGATATATCATCGACATAAATAAACCTGAAAGTGGCAATAGTACAACTGCTGCTTCAACACCCATTATTGCTGTGCCTAAATAACACAAAAATACGGCTAACGAGAACCAACACATCACTGTTTGCCAGTTAAAATGTTTTAGCATCCATACTCCTAAAAATCGACCTCCCGCTCTTAAAGCAAAGAAAATAGTGAGTGAGTATGTAGCCAGCCAAACCAGAGAGCCTGTATAATCAGCCAAGAGTGTTGGCATCCAAACGTAGATGGCAACTTCTGTGGCAACATATAACGCTATTGCCAATGAAAATCCCATCGCATAAGGGTCTTTCATTACTTTAAGTGAGCTTTTTAAATTTATTTTCCCTTCCGTACTTGGTTTGCTGACCGGGTATTTAGTTTTCATTGCGGACAAGCATAGTAGTGCGCATAACACACCAGCACTTATGTATAAGTACTTCCAAGATATACCAGCAACAAGTAAGTAACTTACAATCGCGGGACCCACCATAGCACCTATACCAAAAAATCCTTCTACCTTGTTCATCGTCGACGTATGATCTTTATTTGACGAAGAGATGTCACCAATAAGCGCTAACGCACCTGTTTTAAATAAACCAATAGCGATGCCAATTAAAGCGAGTAGTGATAAAAAATACAGGAAAGAACTACCTAAGGAAAATAAAAAGCATGCGATAGAGAAAATTGCCAACCCAATAACAATCGTTGCTTTTCGCCCCCATTTATCGGCCAAGTATCCTAAGAACAAACCACTCAATGCAATGAAAATCATGGGCACATAATGAAATGCACTCGCTTGTGTTAGATTTAATTGATAGGTTTCTATTAATTGTGGAATGATAACCCCTACTGCATCCGAGGTCATAGCAAAAACAAAAAACATCATATATGTCAGAAGTTTAATTCTATTTACCGACGCATCTTCAGATAGTTGTGGGCTTAGTGTTAAGTTATTCGTTTGGTTCATTATTCTTCCCCAGTTAATAAAACTTTTTATGTTAATGATAGCTAAAAAAAATTATCGCTATTTAGTTATTTTGTCTTAGCATCTTAAAGAAAAATTAAATTATTCTTGATTAATACTATATTGTATATAAAGATAGATCTTAATCGATTAAGATGCAACTTAAAATTAAATGGTAAACTTATGAAAAATAATGTTCAGCTAATCACCTACATTGATAGACTCACTGGAGCAGATACCCAGTCATTAACCAACTTGTTAAATGAGCAACTTTCAGATTTGTTTTCCGGTGTTCATTTGTTACCCTTTTATTATCCAATAGACGGTAGTGATGCTGGTTTCGACCCTATAGATCATACCCAAGTCGATAGCAGACTTGGCAATTGGGATGATATAAAAGAGCTGGGTAAAAATCATGAGTTGATGGCTGATCTTATCGTAAATCATATGTCAGCCCAATCTGAAGAATTTAAAGATGTATTAAAAAACGGTCAAAAATCGCCTTTTTGGGAACTATTTTTAACCAAAGATAAAGTTTTCCCGAACGGTTTAAATACTACACAACAAGACAAAATATATCGTCCTAGGCCTGGTAGTTGTTTTACTCATTTTTCATTACCTAATAATGAAAGCGCAGATTTTTGGACTACCTTTACAGACAATCAAATAGATATAGATGTGACATCTGAGATAGGGAAAGCCTATTTAAAACGCATTTTAACAACATTTTCTGAAAATAATATTAAAATGATCCGTTTAGATGCCGCAGGTTACGCACTGAAAAAAGCGGGAACAAGTTGTTTCATGCTTGACGAAACTTTTGAATTTATTGATGAGCTAAGTAGTATCGCTAATAAACTGGGGATTGAAACCCTTGTAGAGATCCATTCCTATTATCAAACTCAAATAGAAATAGCTAAACGCGTTGACCGAGTTTATGATTTTGCATTACCTCCTCTGGTTTTACACAGTCTTTTTAGTCAGAACTTCACCGCATTAGCTAAGTGGCTAGACATATCACCAAGAAATTGTATTACTGTGTTGGATACTCATGATGGCATTGGTATTATTGATGTTGGCCCAATGAATGGTAAGGCTGGTTTATTGGATGATGTTGAAATCGATAACCTGGTTGAAACAATTCATTTTAATAGTGCTGGCGAAAGTAAAAAGGCAACAGGAGCTGCAGCAAGTAATGTAGATATATATCAAGTAAATTGTACATACTATGATGCACTTGGGCAAAATGACTTTGATTATTTAGTTGCCAGAGCGATTCAATTCTTCTCACCAGGCATACCACAGGTGTATTACGCTGGTTTACTGGCTGAAGGTAATGATATTACATTATTATCTAAAACAAATGTTGGCCGAGACATAAATCGCCCTTATCTAAATAATGAGCGCATTGAACAAGCATTAAATAAGCCTTATACCAAAGCAATAATTAGTCTCATTAAATTACGTAATAACACTGAAGCTTTTAATGGTGAATTTACCGTTAATAGTAATGTTTCAACATTAGAAATGAAGTGGCAAAAAGATGATGACAGTACAACGCTAATCGTCGATTTAGCTGACAGACACGCACAAATTGAGATCATAGAAAACAATAGCACACGCATTATTAGTTTAAATATGTTGCTTAATTTAAGCTGAAAGCTCATGAATTAATATTCAGTTTATAATAGAACTAAGTATACTATGGCGAACATTGTAAATTGCTGAAATTTTAAGGTAATCAAAAAGGTCATCATGACAGATAAAAAAGTTTGGACGCTTAAAAGTGTTGCTAAAGAACTCGGTGTTTCAAATGCAACAGTCTCTAATGCATTTAACAGACCCGATCAACTATCTAAAAAGCGTAGAGATGATATTCTCGAGTCATGTGAAAAAATGGGTTATTCAGGACCTAACAAAGCGGCTCAATCGTTAAGAAATGGTCGCTTTAATATCGTTGCTTTAGTGCTACCTGACAGTGTTGAATACATGATAACAGATCCGGTGGCGAGTAATTTTGTAAAAGGTGTTTCATCGGTTTTAGAAAAAAGTAAAGTCAATTTGTTATTGTTTTCTGGCACTTCTGAGAATATCAACGCGGTATCTGATTTTGTTGATGGCTTTATTTGTTACGGTAGTCCACGTAATACAAAGTTAATTGACCAATTAAGAACGACAACAAAAAAAGTTGTTACCGCAGATTTTGATATAGATCGTAAAGCATCTGTAGGTATTGACAATGAACAAGCCGCTTATGAAATAGCGAAACTTGCAATAAAGTCAACAGATGATGCCATCGCTATTCTTGGCTTGAGATTACTCGATTCTAATGTAACTTGTCGTGTTTACGATTTACCAAGTTCAGACTTTAAATGTTCAATTGCTCATCAACGCTTAAGTGGTTATCAAAGAGCAATCAAGGAGTTAGATGTTAACCTCAGAGCTGATAGAGTGTGGAACATACCTGAAAGTAAGCATCATTCTGCCTTAATTGCTGCTAGAGAAGCGTTAACATCAACGCCTCGCCCAAATGTTTTACTTTGTATGAGTGATCTTATTGCTTTAGCTGCCATAAAAGAAATTAACGCTATGGGACTTAATATTCCTGAAGATATAAGAGTGGTTGGTTTTGACGGTATCGATGAAGCTCTTCGTTCTACTCCGCCCTTAACAACAGTGCATCAAAATAGTGAAAAAAAGGGTGTCAAAGCTGCAGAACTTTTTATCAATAGAGCGACTGATTCTGTATTAATTCCTTTTCATATAGAGCATGGAGGGAGTTGTTAAACTCAAGGGCACCTTTTATAACCGTTAATGACTATAATCAGATAACTAATCAATTATTTTTAGCTATATCGCATTTTTATGGTGAAGTCATTCTTAGCTCTATCTCGCATAGGTCGAAAGCGCCGTAGACCTAACGCCATGCAAAAATGTTAGGCAAAATTTCAGTTGTAAATTGATGTGAGTTTTTAAGTTAAATTGCAGTAATCAGCTTGAACCCGACCTTAAGAACATTAGCAAGTTTACTTCCGGTTTACTTACCAAGAAGTCATTAAAACTGATTTTTTAATTGCTCATTGTAAGCTGGGCTAACGTTTGGGACACATGAACCGTAGCTTTACCAGGTTTTATCCCCTAAAATATTAATGGCATTTCTTGAAGTAACTGTAAATGGATTTCCCCCAATGAAAAATTTGCGATTTATTTTCAATTTGGAGGAAATTTAAAAAAATTAAAGTGCTGTAGACTTTCTTTTTGGGCGCTCGCTCGATGGTTTTGTAACAGATTCAGATGCAATAACCGGTGCTTTACTTCTTGCTCTTTTTTTCTTTTTTGAATTCTGACTTACTGAAACGACAGAATTGATAAACTCTGCTGATTTCTTAGTCGGGTTATAAGCGACCTCAATAATTTTACCGTTATATTCGATAATATCGCCGCGGCGAATTTTTTTACGCTTTTGAACTGAAACTTCATTATTTACTAAAACATTACCTTCACTGATCATGGTTTTAGCTTCGCCGCCGCCACCAACCATATTGGCAATTTTGAGTAATTTACATAGTTCTATAGGTTCAACACAAATGTCGATAATAGTGTGTTCAGACATGAAATACGCCTAATAATTTTAAATAATAATATCGTCGAATTCTAACATATATAACCGCTAGTGAATAAGAATTATATTAAGGACACTGGGCATTGTTAAGCTAGCATAGCCAGTAAATACTTAATGTAGCAATACCTTAAAATTTAACTATTTCTTTTTAATTCACTATTGGGTTATACATCTAATAAACGTTCCCTTTTTAACAATTAATACTACTGAGTTAGTTAGTGAGTAACGAATTTAGCTAAATGCACTACTTAAAAGTGATTTAGTCCATCGACTGCTTAAGCATTTAATACAATGCTTTAGAGAAAAATCCAACTGGTACATAAGTACCGTTGGACTTTTATAGGTTTGGAATTAAAGATTAACTATTTAATCAATTTTTAAATCATGCTTACCGTGATTTTTTTTGGTGCGTAAATAATTGTTATTATCATCTTTTAAATGCAAACTCGTATTCACTTGTTCGACAATATTAAAATAATCTTTTAAGGCATTTATCTTTTTAGGATTATTAGTGATCAAACGTAAATCTGTAACGGCTAAGGCTTGCAGCATAGTCACTGCATCTTCAAAACTACGGGCATCTTCTGCAAAACCTAAGTGCTTATTAGCTTGATAGGTATCCATGCCTTGGCTTTGTAATACGTAGGCATCTAATTTATTGTATAAACCAATGCCACGACCTTCTTGGCGAAGATAAAGAATAATTCCGCCCTGCTCTTTCATCAAGTTGATAGTTTCATCTAACTGCTCACCGCAATCACAACGTGAAGAGTGGAATACATCGCCCGTTAAACATTCCGAATGCATACGAACTAGTGGTGCTTGCTGATTTTTATCGGCCTGTTGAAAAATTAACGCTATGTGCTCATGGTTTTCATCAAACATTGTAAAGGTCGCGATTTCTGCGTCGATATCACTGTGTAATCCAACTTTTAGATTAATTCTTGCACGTATTTTATTCATGGGTTTCTTTATTAAATTAGCAAAGGCGCTGTTATTAGCCCCTTAAATATTACCACTCGTTACATTCATATTGAGATATTTATCTAGCTTTCAAGTGTTAATCAACTTTTTGGCTTAAATAGTCCACTCTGTTAGAAATTCACTGCGTATATTAACAATAATCGATTAATACGGCTAATAAGTTAAGCTTGAAATATATTTACTACAACGAAGTGTATAAGTCATTAGTGCTGTTAAATATTGAGATAACCGTGGGATTTAAAAGGTAACGATTGAATTTTGAACGAACAGACTAACTTTAGTCATCTGTTTTTCTTATTCCACTGTAAACCCTAATATGCGCTTGGTATACTAAGTGTCTGTGAGTTGCTTTGAAGTAACATCAATAATTTATAGTTGAACGTCATATTATTTAATTTTAAATAATATGACGTTCATTCAAACCGTTAAAGCGTTCCGCTAATAGATAAGAGTATTCCTTGTGATAATGACCCTCAGACCCTTTATTTTAGTATTAATAAGTGGCTTCTTGTTAATGTTAGGCTATGGACTCAGTAATATTTTATTGCCTGTGCGCATGCAGAGCGATGGAATGAGCATGAACAATATTGGTTTAGTGTTATCGATGTTGTCTGTGGGGTTTTTGTTGGGTGCATATTATAGCCGTATGTTATTACAACGTGTTGGGCACATAAGAATATTCGCGATGTGTGGTAGCTTAACTTCCGTCGCTATTTTACTTTCAGGCCTGTATCCAGAACCATTAATGCTTGCGTGTATGAGAATTGTCACTGGCTTTTGTATTGTTTGTACCAATGCCACACTTGATAGTTGGTTAAGCCACAGCGCCACAGAAAAAAATAGAGGACGCATACTATCAATTAATCAGATGATGATAATGACGGCACTATTTTCTGGTCAGTTTTTATTAAATGTCGCTCCTATTGATGACATTACTTTATTTGTTATCTGCGGCATTTTATTTAGCTTGTCTATCACACCTATCGTTATTAGTAAGCAACAAGGTCCACAAATTGAAGACAGTCAATCAATGTCTTTAATGACTGTTTTTAAGTTATCTCCTTTAGGTGTGGTTAGTTGTTTTTACTGTGGAGTCCTCTATGCGGCTTTGATTAATATGCTGCCTATTTTTGCCAGTAACAACGGTATTGCCGGCTTAGATTTATCCATCTTTATGGGCACAGCCATTTCTGGGGCGATCATTTTACAGTTCCCTATCGCCTACTTATCAGATCACTTTGACCGTCGAAAAGTTATGCTCTGTATGGTCGCAACACTCATTGTATTATGTTTATTAGTGCCTTTTCTTATTTCCTCAGATATGTTCAAACTAACCTTGTTAGCCGTAGCGCTGATTACGGGATTAGTTGCCTGCCTTTATCCAATGAGTATGTCAGAGACTTTTGATAAAGTATTAAAAGAACAAATTTTATCTGCAATGAGTTCATTATTATTAATCTATGCATTGGGCAGCATTTTAGGCCCCTACCTAGCTTCTATGGTAATGGATACTTTCGGTAGCAGTGCCTTATTTAGTTTTATGAATATCGTTGCGATAACACTGTTACTGTTTATCAGTATTCGAATGAAACTAAGAAAAGCGTTACCACTTGATGAACAAGAAAGTTTTGTTATGCAAACACCCAGTGGTGTAGTATCGGAACTCGATCCTCGTACACAATATGCAGAGGCACAATTTGAAACAACGCCAGAAGTAGAAGTTGCCATTAGCCTCGCAAGTAAAAACCCATCAGCGGCTGTTAACATGGTTAAAGCGCTAGTGCTTCGAGATCCCAAAAACGCTTCAAATTTAGCCGCGGCATTAAGTACCATAGACGCGATAGACATTAGTAAACTTTATGCGGCAATAACCTCGGCAGCACCACAAATGAGTATTCATATTGCTCAAGCTTTAACAAATGCTTGCCCTGAGAAAGCCAATCAATTAGTTGATTGGATAACCTCTGAGTATCCTGACCAATTCACTAATATCATTGTTGCTATTGCGAATACAATGCCTGACGACGGTATTAATGTCATGGAACTCGCCGCTGAAAACATGGCCGAAGACTACCCAAGCGAACTTCTAGAAATGACCAAAGAATACATGACAAATTTATCAGATTCTTTAGATGCAATGCGACCGATAGATAGAATCGCCGCGGTCTCAGAAAATACAGCAACTGAGCTTTATAATCGATTAACAGATGTTGCTCCTGATCAATCAGCAGAGCTTGCCTTTACGGTATCAGATTCACTACCTGAATCATCAAGTGATGTTGCTGAAGCCTATGTCCAAAATCTAATCGACAGTGAACAAGCTGGCTCAGCACAGACCTCAGAAAACATTGAAAATGCTGCCAATAACTATGTGAACCATATGGTTGAAAGTATTCCTGAACATGCAGTAGAAATTGCCGGTACCTTTGTCGATTCTTTCCCCGAGGTTGCATCGGATATGCTTGAAATATTGCAAGAATCAGATGATATTGAAGACAGCGAGTTAACCACTTCTATTGATAAAAAACCCTCGTAAGGTTTTATAAATCGGCAGTAACAATTACGCTATAACTTAAAACCTCCAATATCAGTAAAAGTAATTGGCCTAGAATGAAAATTGTTGACGTTAGCAATATAAGAATTAATGATAATTTTGTCTACTAAGCGAAAACTAGACGTTATTATTTTAACGTCAACAACTCTGACATTGTTGGCATTAGGAAATTCACTAAGCTTTATTATGTAATAATATTTTTACTAGATAACTAGTTACAACTGAAAAATCATTAGTATTATCAAATTATACAGATAAATATAACGACCTAGCATGACCCTTTTTTTAAACCAACCCTAGCTACAAAGAATAAGCCTCAATATTGTATTTATACAAACCTATACTAATCAGTATCTTAAGTTAAATAAGCGCCTAAAAAAACAACACTTTAGTTATTTTCATTCTGTGTTATAAATTGACTTACCATGGCTGATATCGTCCAACTTTGCTTAACTTCTAGGTATTTATCTATCTCATTCGAGAAAAAGTGACTGTAAAATACAGCAAATATCTAGGGGATTTTACTCTCTACTAAAACATGTAGACCAGGTTACTAGTGAAATATATAAATACCTTTAACATCTCGATACTTGACAGCTGTGATTACAAGTGTAATATCAACGCATCGATTACAACTGTAATATTTAAATATGTCTGAAATTACTAATACAGAATTTGAAGTTTTAGAAGCTTTGTGGGCTCAACACCCTGCTACAGCAAATAGCATTATTGAACAACTTAATAAACATAAGCCCTGGCACGATAAAACAGTAAAAACCCTGATAAATCGTCTGGTAAAAAAAGAAGCGATAGGTTTTGAAAAGCAAGAACGCCATTATCTTTATTTTCCGTTACTTGAGCGAGATGCTTATACGGAAGTTCAAAGCCAAAGTTTTATCGAACGGTTATTCAGAGGAAGAGTATCACCATTAGTTGCTGGTTTTGCTAAAAAAAACAATTTGAAGAAAGAAGATATTGATGAATTAAAGCTTCTCATTACAAAATGGGAGCAAGACAATGATTGATAACCTCTTTACTTTATTACTGCCCTTAACATTGTTGCTAACTATATTGTTAGTTGGACATAAATGGCTAATACATTATTTAGGCGCTAGTAATACCTATTTACTATGGTTAATAGTCCCCTTAGGGCTGGTGATATATTGTTTACCACTCCCTTGGCAGCAGAGTAGCCTATCAAAAATAATTGAAATAAAACGTTACTTGATAACTCCAACTGATGAACTTAAACAAAGCCTCTCTATGTCTTGGGCTCTCTATATTTGGCTAATTATTGTGGCTGCCATGATAACTTATGGCTTGTTAACTTATCATATATTTAACAAGCACCTTCAGCTCACCGCTATTAATAAGTCTATGGTGCCATTAGTGTTACCCGCAAATATATTGCTCTACCAAAGTACAGGTACTTATAGCCCGATGTTGGTGGGTTTGGTACAGCAAAAACTTATTATTCCAGAAGATTTTTTTGAGCTTTACAGTACCGAGCAACAAAAACTAATTCTTGAACATGAAATTTGTCATTTTGATCGAAATGACATTTATTGGAACCTAATTGCGCTGACTTGCTTAACGTTGTTTTGGTTTCACCCTCTTGCTTGGCTCGGCTATTTTAGGTTTCGTCAAGATCAAGAACTCTCCTGTGATCAACTCGTTCTGGCGCGCAAACCAAAAGAGAGCAGGATTAACTATAGTAAAGCGCTGTTAGTGGCGGCTCAGTCGACACCTTCATTAGCATTTGCTCAACTATCATTTAAGAAATATGGAGATAAAAAAATGATGTTAGAACGAATTAACAATTTAAAAACTCGTCCAAAAAGCTCTAAATTAATACTGGCTACCGTAATATTTACCACCGTTACTCTGCTCTCAGGATTAAGTTACGCAGGAAACCAACAGGAAAGTCTTGGAGATAAAGTCTCAAAGTCAGTTGAGCTTAAGCCTATTCAGCGTGTTAATCCTAGCTATCCTGAACAAGCAGCAAAAGACAATATAGAAGGTTCAGTAGTACTAACGTTTGATATAATGACAAATGGTGCGGTTGAAAATGTAGCGGTCGTAAATTCAAAGCCTGCCGGTGTATTTGACCAAGCAGCCTTAACGGCATTAAAGCAATGGAAATACTCTGTCAGTGACCACACGTTAAAAAATGCGTTAGTTCAATTAGATTTTTCAATGAATAAAGATACAAAACATGAAAGCTTAATTGAGCGTATTCAGATAACTAAGTAAAGTTAGCGTAATATTTTAAAAAGGTTACCTAGGTAGCCTTTTTACATTTAAATTAGTATACCCGATCGTAGAATTAATCACTTTTGCTGTAAATCTTTCCATAACCTTATCCATTTTTTGCTACTTGAATGCGCCTGTACCGTTAGGTACAATGAGTTGAGTTAAATTTACAGGTTAATATTGTGATAAAAGGTAAAAGAAGATCCTTCGATGAGACTACCGCATTAAATGCTGCGATGAATGTTTTTTGGCAAAAAGGTTATGTTGGCGCATCACTCACCGATTTAACAAAAGAGATGGGGATTAACAAGCCAAGTATGTACAGTGCTTTTGGTAACAAAGAAGCCTTATTTGTTAAAGCCACACAGTGCTATATTGATACTAAAATGAAACCTCATATGGCGTTATTATTTGCACCTGATATTTCCCTAAAAAATCGTTTGAAAAATCATATGATGTCAATTGTAACTATGCAGTGTAGCGATGAGCAAGCAAAAGGATGCTACTTAGTTTTATGTCAATCAGAACTGGTCAGTGGTGATATTCCTGAGCAAGCAAAATTGATACTCAAAGATGCTGAAGTGATTCCTAAACAATTATATGTCGATTTTTTTAATCAAGACTTAGAGGCTATCGCTTTAGGGCTAAATAAAAATGCCGACGCAAACAGTTTAAGCGTATATACGCTTTTAAAAGGCACTGCCTCTATGGCTCGTTCTGGCGTAGCTAAATCACAACTAGAATATACTGTAGATAGTATGCTTAAAGGTATCGGCGTTAACTAAAGATATCACTCTTTTTAAAAACGAAATATCAAGGCTATACACAACCAACAATAATGCGTTATTTACCATTATTTGTCTGGGCATTTAAAGTTTTACCTTCCCCCAATAAGGCACGACAAGACTTTCAGTTCACTTTTAATTACCCTTTCGTTAATCAGAATACATAAACACGTTGTTTACTCTTTAACATGGCCTAAACCTCTAGACCTTTAAATAGATAAAATTTATTTCATTAATTACGATTGACTTTAATATACCGATCGGTACAATACAAAAATCAAGACATACCGATCGGTACATATTTTAAATAAGCACCATAGACGTGAAGTACTTATTCACCGTGAATTTTTAATCTGATCAATAAAATTAAATTAATGATAAGGAAAGTAAAATGACAACTTTAACAATACATACGATTGAATCTGCTCCACAAGCAAGTAAGACACTTTTAGAAGGCTCAGTTAAAGCTTTTGGCATGTTACCAAATTTACATGGTGTACTCGCTAGCTCACCACAACTTCTTGAAGCATATCAAAAACTTCATGAGCTATTTACAAATACCTCATTTGATGCAGAAGAATTAACTGTTGTTTGGCAAACAATAAATGTTGAGCACGGCTGTAATTACTGTGTACCAGCACACACGGCTATTGCTCATTCAATGAAAGTTGATGCTGCAATTACTGAGGCTTTGCGTAATCAATCACCAATGCCAAACGCGAAGTTACAAGCACTTCAAGATATGACCTTGATTATTGTTCGTAATCGCGGACACGTTAGTGATACAGAATTAGCCAGTTTTAAAGAAGCTGGGTATGGCGAACAGCAAATATTAGAAATAATATTAGGCCTGTCTCAAAAAGTGATCAGTAACTATACCAATCACATTGCGAGTACGCCAACAGACGCACCATTCAAAGAATTTGCATGGCAGAAAAATGCATAAGTAGCGCTAGGGGGAATAGCTAAGTTAATTATCCTACTGACCATTCCCCAAATAAATGCTAAATACATTAATAACGTGCTAATAATATCGATTTATTAGCACTTTTATTGGTTGTTTTTTTGACAAGTTTTTAGTTTATTTTGCTCAATTTTATCGTTTTGTAATACTTGTTTCAAATCTTCGCTACGTTGTTTAACCGCTACCCCATAACTTTTATCATCACCCCATTTATCAGCCAAAATTGTCATTGACTCAGTGTCATGTTCGGCAAAAATTTCTCCTGCTCTAGCGGATTCAACCGGATCGTTGCCAAGTAACACCAATGCTTCAATACCAAAATTAACGGCAGAGTCAAAAGTTTCTCGTTTAAGACTTGTTACCCCAAGCTGCATAATTTGATAAGCGTGTCGTCGGTCAACAGCGCGTGCCAGAATTTTTAAATGTGGATAGTGCTTATGAGCCAGTTTAATAATATCTAATGTTTTATCGGGCTCGTCTACAGCAATAACCAGCATTTTTGCATTTTGGGCCCCTGCAGCTTCTAATAAATCTTGTCGAGCGGCATCACCATAAAAAACTTTATTACCAAAACGTCTGAGTAAGTCTATTTGGCTGGCACTGTGATCAAGAATCGACAAATGATAGCCTTGAGCCGTTAATAAACGTCCTATAATTTGGCCAAAACGTCCATAACCAGCAATAATGACATTTTTTGTGGGTTCGAGGTCTTTTATCGCATCAAATTCAGGTGTGGCAGAAGTTTTTCTCGCCAATGCCTTCTCATATAGAATCAATAATAATGGTGCACAAAGCATTGATATAGCAACGATAAGTGTAATTAACTTAGTCTGTTCTGGTGTGGTAATAAGTAGATTAGTTGTTAATGAAAGTAAAACAAACGCAAATTCACCTCCTTGTGCTAAAGCTAAAGTGAACAGTATCTTTTGACTGCCTTTCATCTTAAAAAAATGTGCCAACACAAAAAGAACCAGTGCTTTAATCGTTATAAGGGCTAATACCGTTAGCGTAACAAAGGTAATTTTATCAAAAAGAAGAGGAAAGTCTATCGAAGCACCTACGGTTATAAAGAATAAACCAAGCAATAATCCTTTAAAGGGTTCAATATCAGCCTCTAATTCATGCCTAAACTCGCTTTCAGCTAGTACAACACCCGCTAAGAATGTACCTAACGCAGGAGACAAACCTATTTTTTCCATAATCAGTGCAATGGCAATAACTAATAGTAATGCCGCAATGGTAAAAATTTCACGTAACCTTGTTTCAGCAATGTAACGAAATAATGGCGATGAGATGTATTTGCCCGCTAAAATAATGGCTGCAATAACTGCAAGAGAAATCCCCACTTGACCGTAAACGGGTAAGTGAGCAATCAAACTATGGCCAGAAGACTTTGCTGCACTTAAGTCTTGAAAGGCAAGGAGTGGTAATATCGCAAGAATAGGGATTACCGCAATATCTTGGAACAGGAGTACCGAAAAAGCATTTTGCCCCGCGTCTTGCTTGATCCAACCCTTCTCTGTCAATGTCTGCAAAACAATCGCCGTTGAAGACAATGCCAACATCAACCCTATTGCTAACGATGTTTGCCAAGGCAAACTGAATAGATAAAAACAAAGTGCAAAAATAAGCGTGGTTGTTGCTATAACTTGTAAGCCGCCTAGGCCTAGAATAGAGTGACGCAATTTCCATAGTCTGGCCGGTTGTAATTCTAGGCCAACTAAAAATAGCATCATCACAACACCAAACTCTGCAAAATGCATAACACTGGTTTGATCGCCAACCAAGCCGAGTAAGTTAGGGCTAATTAAAATTCCCGCTAACAGATAACCTAAAACAGAACCTAAGCCGAGTCTCTTTGCCACTGGCACTGCAACAAGTGCTGCAACTAAGTATATAACCGCTATTTCTAACATCTTTACATGTACTCCTTTCACTAGGGCGTTATTGAATAGTTAAAGTTGAGGATTAGTCGCCTAAGTTATACGTATTTTATCAATATTTTAAAGCTGATGCGATAGTCTAGTACAGAGTTATAGGCGAGAAGTAAAATTGTCACTTGAAGTTTAATGATGACGATAACAGCACTAATAGTGTAAATAACGATTGTATGACATCACCATAGTAACTTATCCCTCAGTCTCGACTGGAGAGACTAAAGTTGCCCGCTTATCAAAAAAAACACTGCATTATGTGAAGGAATTCAAGCGTCAATATGCAAATATGATCATATATATACCGTTAGCAACGTTATTAGACAATGTTGCTCGGCATATATTGGTTTACTTCATGGTGAAGCTCTTGTATCGCACTAACAGTAACATTTAGTTTTACTGCTAATGTTGTTTTTGATAGTGCTCAGATAAAATAAGTAATGAGCGATGATAATTAATTTTAGCGATACTTTAAAAAGTTAATGTATTGAAAAAGTGGCCTATGCTTTTATTTTTCTGTTTTATTAGCAAGAAAATCACTACTTGGTTACTAAAATTAATTAAGTTTGTTCAACCAGTAACTAATTTTCTCTTCCAACAGTTTAGGGTTTATCGGTTTAGAAATATAATCATTCATACCCGATGCTAAGCATTTTTCTTTATCACCCTTCATAGTATTTGCCGTCATTGCAATAATAGGGATAGTCGAGAACAAGACACTATCCATATTATTTCTTATATGTTCAGTGGCTTGATAGCCATCCATTTCTGGCATTTGGCAATCCATTAAAATAAGATCATAAGGATGTTCTGGATCTTTCTTCTCTAAGATATCAATTGCATTTACACCATTGACTGCAATATCAATAGAATAATCAAACTTTCTTAATATACCTAAAGCGACTTGTTGGTTAATTCGGTTGTCTTCAACTAACAATATTTTTGCTTTAGTGGTCTGACTTTTATTGTCTAACATATTACTTCCAAGGCTAGCTGAAACGCCAGCCGTATTTTTTAATATCTGTCTCTTGTTAAGCGTAACATCTAAGATATTAAGTAACTCATCAATGACCACAGGTTTTAATAAATAATCTGAAGTTCCTGACGTTGATGACAAAGGACCTTTAACAATCTGATCCATTGAAGTTAACATCACTATTTTAAGCTTATCAAGTGACTTAATTTTTCTAATCTCAGCGCTTAACTCACTACCTGACATGCTCGGCATTTGCATATCAATAATAGCCATAGCAAAATAATGGCTATCGTATTGCTTCAATATAGCCAATGCCTTACTACCACTGTCAGCTTGAATAACTTCAGCCCCCAAAAGACCCAATTGTTTGCTAAGCACGGCAAGATGAGTAAGATTATCATCAGTAACTAAAATGTTAATTCCATTTAAATGAGTACCTAACTGAGTTTGCACTTCTTCTGTGCTAGGTTTTAATTGGATATTAAAACTAAATTCGCTGCCTTGACCCAAGACACTACTAACAGTAATGCCTCCCCCCATTAATTCACATAATTGCTTTACAATAGACAAGCCTAAACCTGTGCCACCATACTCTCGTGTTGTCGATACATCGACTTGGGTAAACACATCAAAAAGTATTGAACATTTATCCGCTGGTATACCTATTCCTGTATCTATGACACTGATATGTAGTTTTATATCTCCATTGTCATTTAAAACTGTCTTTGCTTTAATAACAATTTCACCCGTGGGGGTAAACTTTATTGCATTGCCAACTAAGTTAGTAATGATTTGTCTTAATCTACCAGGATCACCGATGACCATTTGATGACCAACATCGGTGACATCAAGAATAATTTCTAATTTTTTATCTTTGCTATTCATCGATAAAGACTGAACCAAATCGCCTAAATTTCTTAAAAGGTCAAAAGTAATCAATTCAACTTCAAGTTTACCTGCTTCTATTTTTGAAAAATCTAGAATGTCGTTTAGGATATGAAGCAAGGTATCGGCACTTGAATGTGCTAGTCGAGTAAAATGAGCTTGTTCTTGACTTTGCTTGGTCGTTGATAATAAATTTAGCATGCCTAAAACACCGTTCATTGGCGTTCTAATTTCATGACTCATATTAGCCAAAAATTGTGACTTAGTCCGATTGGCTAATTCAGCTTTTAATTGTTGTTTCTTATTTTCATCGGCTAAACTTTTCAGCATCAATTCTTTTTTTACTGAACTAGACACATCTTGGATCAGAATTTCACATAAGCGTTCATTCGGGGAAGTATTGATGCTTTTAATCGATATTTGCTGCTGTATACGGTAATCGTTATCACCAACATGGCTTTTATGAAATAACGCCAAAGGTTTAGGATTAAAAGTATTAGAGAGTTTAGTGGGCAATCCTAACGTTAATGCTTCATTGCATGCATCACTTAAGCGGGAATAGTTAAACCCCTCTAGAATATCACCAAGTTTACAACCAAAACCTTTATCATCGACTATAACAGAGTGATCTTTTATCCACTGATTATAAAAAACTACCTGATGGTTTTCATCAATAATGATAATACCAAGAGAAAGATCATTCACAGAACTAAACAATATATCTTTTGTTAAATTATTCATAGCAGAGCTAAGCTTCACTTTTGTTAGTAATGCCAAAAACAAATTTTCGCACAGATTCTTGAAAAATCTCTAACGAGGTAATATCCATAATAAAAGAGATAAAACCTTCAATATTATCATCGGGTAAAGAGAACTTAACTTTTATATATAATGACCAATCATTTTCGCTGCTATACACATAAACTTTATTAATATCCCCTTGTATAAACTCTGGCATTTCAATTTTTATTGAGGATTTAAGAAAGTTAATAACCGTTCCAAAACAAGCATTTAAAATAACATTGCCTATTTCTACTAAAGAATCTTGCTCAAGATCAGACAAAGCCTCGGGTGGAAACTTATTACCAAGTAAAGTACTAACTAATTGCAAACCACTTTCTTTGCTAAACATAAGTAATGCTTGGCCTTTAAAGTCACCTTCAAATCGTTGAATTACAGCACTGATTTCTGTATCACTAGCAAACTTCAATTTAGATTTGGCTATTTTGTTAGAGACGATTTCGACTTTTGGGATAGTTAAATCAACCGGTTGAGATACCATTTTATTCAGGGAGTTGGCCGCTCTACCAATACCGATGTTAAATATTTCGGTGAGGGCATCAATTTCAAGTGGAGATAAATTATCCTTCATATGCTTCCCTAACTATTTAAAAAATGGCTAATGAGTTCTTCGGTAATCGGTTTAATTAAAAAAACAACACCTGCTTGCTCAGCCTGTTGTTTTATTTCATCTTGGATATTTGCGGTTAACAAAGCGCGCTTAGGAATTGAAATTAGCTTATCTAATGCAAAGATTAATTCAATACCTGTCATACCAGGCATATTATAATCAAAAATCGCAATATCAATTTTACTTTCCGCCGTTAATTGGCTCAAGCACTGCTCTCCACCTCCAGCTTCAATGATGTCGACTCCAGGTATATAAGATTTAACAATTTCTTTAAGCATCATTCGAGAAACAATACTATCGTCGACAATTAATACAACTTTACTCATTTAAATACCCAATTATTTTTAATAACCTGTCTCATAAAAGCATATAAACGAATGGGGTTATTTGCAAGCTAATATATTGAAATATAATTAGTAATTTGAGCAAGGTATAAAAAGAAGCTGTGACTTTCAAAACATAGGCTTTAATGGGAGTGTTTTGGTTAGAGCCAAGGAGCCTAAAGGGAACGTTAAAAGCATGTAAGTCGACGTTAAAAATGTGGGGTGCGATTAAATACACTTCTGTAATGCCGGTAACATAAGTTTTGGCTAGATGATAAATATTCGTGTTATCAAAGTTTATACTTGGCATATAACTTTCAATAAAATTAACCTGATGTAAAAATATAAATCCGTCGCAAAAATGAGTAGCAACTAGTAACGTCTGTTTATGTTTTCTTACATGGGCGAGAATATTAATCATTACCGCTTCTTCTTTGCCTCGATCTAGTCCTTTGGTTGGCTTGTTTAAAATCAGCACATTTTATGGACGTAACAACAAGGGTGCAATCTGTAATCGTTGTGCTTGGCCAACTAATAATCCTACACTTTTAGAGCCTAGCCAAGTATTAATAACAAACGATAAGCTATCAATAAATGAAGTTAGCTTCACTAATTGACATACCTCAAGCATTTCTTGGTAGCTAGCATCATGTTTTGCTGGCTTTATAGTTTTTTTTGTAGATGTTAGCAGCTAAGAGCCCTATTCCGCCTACAAGGATACCTTTAACTGAAATAGGTAAGCCTCTTGTTAGCCAGAGGCTAAAGTAAAATATCCAACATTATTATCACATTCGATATTTTACTAAAAAGTACGTATAGAGTAACTATAAGCACAGAAGAGATTAACTTCTCGGACGTATAAATGGCATATGTCTATTTACATCTTTATATAATAAATATCTAAATGGACCTGGGCCACCGGCATAGCAAGATTGTGGACAAAAAGCACGTAACCACATAAAGTCACCCGCCTCTACTTCAACCCATTCACCGTTTAAATGATAAACAGCTTTACCTTCTAAAACATATAATCCATGTTCCATCACATGTGTTTCGTCAAAAGGGATCACGCCGCCTGGCTCAAAAGTTACAATGTTTACATGCATATCATGGCGCATATCTGATTGCTCAGTAAATCTTGTGGTTTTCCATACACCACCGGTATTAGGCATTTCAATAGCTTCAACTTCATGGTCACTGGTTACAAAAGCTTCTGGTGCATCTATGCCTTCAACGACTTGATAAGCTTTGCGGATCCAATGGAACTTTACATTTTCTAAACTATTATTTTTAAGTGTCCATTGAGCACCTGCAGGCAAATAAGCATACCCGCCTGATGTCATATGGTGATTTGTCCCTTCGATAGTAACATCCATTTCACCTTCAACAATAAAGAGTACACCTTCAGCATTTTCATCAAGTTCTGGTTTTTCAGAGCCGCCGTTTGGTGTTACTTCTACTATGTATTGAGAAAAAGTTTCTGAAAAGCCACTCAATGGACGAGCCAGCACCCACATCCTCATATTATTCCAAAAGGGTAAATAACTGATAACAATATCGGTTAACACACCTTTAGGAATAATTGCGTAAGCTTCGGTAAAAATAGCGCGATCAGAGATCAATTGTGTTTGTGGTGGTAATCCACCTGTAGGCGCATAATATGTACTTTTATTTGACATTTTCGTTTTTCCTTGTTGTTTGGGCTTCATTAAATTCTTTCCTGTAAGCATGAAGTAAAGGCTCGGTATAACCATTGGGCTGTGTTTTCCCTTTAAAGACAAGATCTAATGCTGCTTGAAAAGCTAAACTACTTGCAAAGTTAGCAGACATTGGCTGATATAAAGGGTCATGGGCATTTTGTTGATCAACAATAACCGCCATTTTTTCTAAGGAAGACCTCACTTCAGACTCAGATAAGATACCATGGGCTAGCCAGTTACAAATGTGCTGACTAGAAATTCGTAATGTCGCTCTATCTTCCATCAAGCCAACATTGTTAATGTCGGGGACTTTTGAAGCGCCCATGCCTAAATCAACCCAACGAACTACGTAACCCAATAGACCTTGGGCATTGTTATTAAGCTCTTTTTCAATCGTCTCTTTACCCAATTGCTCAGGTTTTTTTAATAAGGGTACTGTTAATATATCATTTAAACGAGCACGAGATCTTTGCGCAATCCTACTCTGTACCTCAAATACATTCACTTGATGGTAATGTATAGCATGTAAGGTAGCCCCGGTTGGTGATGGAACCCATGCCGTATTAGCACCTGATAAAGGATGAGCAATTTTCATTTTCATCATATCAGCCATTTCATCAGGAATAGCCCACATCCCTTTACCAATTTGTGCTTTACCGGAAAAACCGCAGGCTAAACCTATATCTACATTCCTATCTTCGTAGGCTTTAATCCAGGGTTGTGCTTTCATATCACCTTTTAACACCATGGGACCTAGTAACATACTGGTATGTATTTCATCGCCCGTTCTATCTAAAAAACCAGTATTAATAAATACAACGCGATTTTTTACGGCTCTAATACACTCTTTCAGGTTGACTGTTGTGCGACGTTCTTCGTCCATTACCCCAATTTTAATGGTATATCTATCAAGATTTAAACCATCTTCAACAGCATTAAAGAGTTTATTAGCAAAAGCCACTTCATCAGGGCCATGCATTTTAGGCTTTACAATATAGACACTACCCTTTCTTGAGTTACGGTGAATACTATTTTTTTGTAAATCGTGTAAGGCTATTAAGGTGCTTATCATGGCGTCCATGATGCCCTCTTGAATTTCGAAGCCCTCTTGATCGAGTATTGCAGCGTTAGTCATTAAGTGGCCAACATTTCGACAGAATAATAAACTGCGTCCTGGCAAATTCAAGTTGCCACCGTTAAGGTCCTGATAAATTTTATCAGCTTTTAATACTCGCTGAGTTATTTTACCGGCTTTATCAATAGTTTCACTTAAGTCACCTTTCATTAGCCCTAACCAATTACGATAAACATGAATCTTTTCTTTGGCGTCTACCGCAACTACCGAATCTTCAAAGTCTTGTATTGTGGTTAATGCTGATTCTAAAGTAATATCTTTTATATCTGCGGCGTCTGTTTTACCAATAGCTGAGCTTGCATCTATTTCTATCGCCACACGTAAATCATGATGGTTAAGTAAAACTGAGCTGAGCTTATTCTTATCCCCCTGAAAGCCAATAAATTGTTCTGTATTTTTTAATAGTGAAGTACGACCATCAACTAAAGTGACTAAAAGCTTTTTATTGTCAATAGTATAAGCACATGACTGATGATGTGAGCCGTTGATGAGTGGAAAGTGATCATCTAAAAATTCACGGCCGTAAGCGACTACTTTTGCTGCTCTAATAGGATTATGCGTTGCTTTTTTCTCAGCGCCATCTTCACCACTAATGACATCAGTTCCATAAAGGGCATCGTATAAACTTCCCCAGCGAGCATTAGCGGCATTTAATGCAAATCTAGCGTTGGCGGCGGGAACAACAAGTTGTGGTCCAGCTTGTGAGCTTACTTCACTATCTACGTTGTTTGTGGTGATAAGAAAGTCATCACCTTCAGGGCTTAAATAGCCTATATCAAAAAGAAATTGTTTATATTCCTCAATATCAAAATTATCTTGATGCGCGAGATTCCAATCATCAAGTTGTTCCTGAAATTGAGTGCGTTTTACTAATAAGGCTCTATTCTCAGGCCCTAATTGATGAGTGATTGTTGATAAGGATTTCCAAAAATTATCAGCAGAGATGTTTAAGCCGAGTAAAACCTCTTCTTCTATGAATTTTACTAAATCAATATCTACTTTTAGCAAGTTTTTCTGTTGATATATTGTCATTTCCTTAACCACTTATTCCTTAATTATACTTTGATTGTTATGTTAATTATCTGTTGAGGTCTGCGCTGATAAGCGTCTTTATCTAAAGCTGCAATGCTGATGAATGTATACAAATTCACAACACCTGTCAATAAAGACAAGAGATTGTACACACAATTGTTGACAACTTACCTTTGAGTCAACTCTATTAACATCAAACAACATTTATGCTTAATAAAACACCTTAATAATCATCTCAAGATCACCTGAAATTTACCGAAAAGTTGACCTATAAAGCGAGTAATGTGTATAAAAAATCTAGAATAATCGTCCATTTACTAGCAGTGATAATCAATACTGACGGATGAAAAAACGAGTGATTACTTGACGACACCAAGATTGAAGTTGGAGAATACGTTATCATGCTCCATGTGGCAGACTACTTTGCAAATAAAGGTGACCAACAAGATAAACCACCATTTTTAAATCGTATTCCAACCATCTTGGTATTTTGACGCTAGCGCAAATTATTATGTAACGTTAGCGCGAGTATGTTGGCAAGTTATTTTATGGGAGCAGTCATTTTTGGTGCGTTAACCATGCCTTTTTTAGCGGTTAGAAGAACAGAATATTTTGATTTTACTGCTAGTGTAATCTTTGTTTCAACTTACTTCTTTTGAGGGGGGCATTGTAATATTTTTACCCTATGCTCAATCTGTTAACAACAACACCAGTCAAACCTCTTAAATTAAGGCTCTTGGTGTTGTTGCAGTATCACTAGGTACTTGCTACTACTTATTCTGCTTTATGGTTTGCTAACCAGTGCTCTGCAATATCTTGCCTTCTACACACCCAGACATCATTATATTTTCCAATATAATCTAGGAACTTAACCAGACTTGCAAAACGACCTGGTCGGCCAATAATGCGGCAATGCAAACCAATAGACATCATTTTTGGCGCATCAGCCCCTTCAGCATACAAGGTATCAAAAGTATCTTTTAAGTAACAATAAAACTGTTCACCTGAATTAAAACCTTGCGGACTAGCAAAACGCATATCATTGGCATCTAAACTATAAGGGACAATTAAATGTGGCTTTTCTTTACCTTTTATATAATAAGGTAAATCATCAGCATAACTATCAGCATCGTATAAAAAAGAGCCTTCTTCCATTACCAACTGTCGAGTATTTTCACTCATGCGGCCAAGATACCAACCTTTAGGTTTTTGTCCTGTCATTTCTTTGTGAATAGCTATCGCTTTTTTTAAATGTTCACGCTCGGTTTCAATCGGTACATTTTGATAGTCTATCCACCTGTATCCATGACTCGCAATTTCCCAATCTGCTTTTAACATCGCTTCAACTGCTTCAGGGTTACGTTGCATCGCCATCGCGACACCAAAAACAGTTACAGGTAAGCCTCGCTGAGAAAATAAACGATGTAATCGCCAAAAACCTGCACGGCTGCCATATTCATAAAAAGACTCCATGTTCATATGTCGTTCGTTAACAAACGGCTGTGCGCCAATGATTTCTGATAGAAAAGTTTCCGAGGCATTATCACCATGTAAAATGCAATTCTCGGCTCCTTCTTCATAGTTGATCACAAATTGCACCGCCACTTTTGCCTTATTTGGCCAAGTAACCTTAGGTGCATGCTCTCCGTATCCTTTCATGTCTCGAGGGTAGTTATTCATATCTATTTTACTCATGCTAATGTCAACTCAATAGTTTCGTTTTCTAAAGTAAGTTCATTACAATGTTTGCCAGCACCGGCCCTATCAAAGACGAAAAAAGTCGGTCTTTTTCTAAAATTAAGGCCATGTGCCAAATTCCTGCATGAAAATTAAAGTCTTGTTGTTCATGGGTTACAAAAACCTGTAAATTTGCACTAGAAACAGAATCACCTGCCATTTTTATTATCTTGGAGGTGACTTGTTAGAGGCGATAGCTAGGAGCAAACTCGAGATGTGTACAATCTGTTGAATTTGCATCACTGACATGGGCTACATCAGCAAAAAATAGATATCATCCCGCGTAAAGCCTGTTGCATTTGCAATAGTGAACGTTGCTTCATTGCCATCAGTGCTTCGTTTATTATGTCCAGTGCCATATAAGCCTGCTACTTTAAATGTATTAAAAGTAGCAGCTTGTGTTGTAGCCGAACTCAAACCAAGAAATAGAAACGAAGCAGCACTAATAACTGTGGTTATCATGTTCATTTATCTTCTCGGTTTTTGTTTTGTTGTAACTTTTTATTCCGTGATTATTTAGTTGTAAAAGTAAAGGTTACATTACTCTTTTGTTGTTTGACGTTGTTGATACCACAGTGCAATTAACTTCCGCTCTGAGTCGGTAATTTTGGTTAAGTTACCTATAGGCATAGCTTTAAGGACTACTGCTTGCTGATAAATTTGAGTGGCTTGCGCTTTAATTTGTTCAGGTGTGTCATAAATAAAGCCTTTAGGCGCAGCGGCAAAACCAGCTTGTGTAGGTTTGTCTGCATGACAAGATGAACAACGCTGTTGAATAATGGCTTGAACTTGAGAGAATTCTACTGGTGAGACTGTTGAATCAGTGTTCGCCACGATTGACTTAGGCGCCATAGCCCAGATAACGACGACCATAATAACTACAGCAGTAACTAACGCTCCTGTTAGTGGTTTTCCTGGCGTGTGACGCGAAACAAAGAACACCCGTATTAAGGCACCTGCCATTGAAATACCCATTAATATTAACCAGTTATACTCATGGTTATAGGTCATGGCATAGTGATTACTTATCATCACAAAGACAACAGGTAAGGTAAAGTAAGTGTTATGAACAGAACGCTGTTTGCCTGCTATTCCCGGGGCGGCGTCAACTTTCTCGCCTGCGATGAGCCTTTCGACCATTTTCTTTTGGCCAGGAATAATAACAAAGAATACGCTAGCTGCCATAATAGTACCTAACATGGCACCAAAGGTCATAAAAGCGCCACGACCACTAAATATGTGTGTTAATGCATAAGCGGCGGCAGAGACAAGTGCAAAAATCACAACACCTAAAACTAAATCGTTTTTAGCTAAAGCAGATTTACATAAGAAATCGTAAATAATGTAGCCACCAAACATAAAGCCTAAGCTAATTGCAATGGCTGTGCTTTGCGATATATCAGCAACACTTGTATCAATAAGGTAAATATCAGCGCCATACCAGTAGACAATAGCCATCAAAAAGAAACCACTGATCCACGTTGTATATGCTTCCCATTTAGACCAATGAAGATTATCGTCTAAAGGTTGGTTTTTGGGACCCAACATGTATTTTTGCGAATGATAAAAACCACCACCGTGTACCGCCCATAACTCACCAAAAACACCATTTTTGGTGTCTGCAGGATTTTTAGGTGTATGTAATGAATTATCTAGCATAACAAAATAAAATGATGCGCCGATCCAAGCTATGCCGGTAATGATATGAAAACTTCGCACTAAAAAATTTAATACATCGAACAAATACGCTTCCAAATTTCTGACCCTTCTAAAGAATTTATATTGCATTTATAGCGCGGCTTAATTTGCCAACCTAACTATAGCTTAAGGTTTGTGTTGTGTAATTTACATTCATTACTAAACATCAACTTAGCATATGAAACAAAAACAACATTGTCAACAATCCTGTTTACAATTAACTATCAGTACAAACAAGTATTTTTGCCCATAAACTAAAGCCACAAAATTCCAATGACTTTATATTTTTAAAAAATATAGGTGATTTTTCTACAGGAAGGGATTGAAATTATAAGAGTTATATCTATTATTAGCGCTTCTCAGCAAGCTGCATACCACAACCTTTTAAAATGATATGTTTTATCGTTCTTTTAGCATCATCAAAGTCGCTATTGGTCAGCGGCCTATCTAAAGCAGCTTCAATCTCAACTGAAAAATTAGCATAATGTTGAGTTGCCCCCCAAATAGTAAACAACAAATGGTAAGCTGATATTTGCTCATCTAACTTACCTTGCGCTTGCCATGATTGAATGATGTTAGCTTTGTCAGTGATCCACTGTTTAAAATCTGTTTTCAAATATTGACTTAAATAAGGCGCGCCATGCAGTAACTCACTAGCAAAAATAATTGAAGGAGTAGGATTAGTTCTTGAATACTCTATTTTTGCATCTATGTAGCTTGCAATTGCTTTTGCTGGGTCATCATTGGGCTTTATATCAGCAAAAGCTTGATTCCATAAATTGATAATATTAGTTAACACCGCACCATAAAGCGCGAGTTTATTCGTGAAATAATAATGAATATTACTTCTGGGTAACATTGCCGTTTCAGCAATGCGCGCAATGGACGCACCATTAAAGCCATATTTCTTAAATTCTTGTTCAGCAGCTTTTATTATTTTATTTTTGTTTAATAACCTAGCTTTTTGTTGTGTATTGACTAAATCATCATCAGAAATTTTTATTATTGCCATATTTTAACCAAAGACCTAACCGTTAACGCATTAACGTTTTTTAAATATATCAACTAAATCACTAGTAAATTCTTTTTCATCTAAATTTAATCGCGTTTCAATACTATGAATATGTTGATACATAAGTGCTGTAGCTTTTTCAACCTGACCTTTTTCCATTACGTCGATAAGCTCGAAGTGTTCAAAATGCGAGCATTTAGGCGCATCAGGGTTTTCATACAGTACAATCACTAAAGAGGTTTGCGGTATTAAGGTTGTCAGAATGCGCTCAAGCGTGGTGTTTTTTGATATCTTCGCCAGCATCAAATGGAAGTCGCCACCGAGTTGAATACCTTCAACCATATGTTCACGTTCGATATTATTTTCTTCTGATTTAACTATTTTTTTCAATAAGTCGAAGTCACTATGCGTTGCATGCTTAATGACATCTTTAACAATCTCTACTTCAATTAATTTTCGAGCTTCAAGAATATCTTTACCTTGTTTAACGGTCGGACTTGCGATAAATGCCCCTTTGTTCGGTTGAATTTCAATAATATGGTCTTGAGAAAGTCGCAGTAAAGCACTACGAATCGTTGTACGACCCACATTAAATATTTTTGATAAATTTTCTTCAGTCAGCCGAGTACCAGGGCGTAAACGAAACGATAATATTGCATCAAAAATTTCTTGGTATATTTCTTTATCGCTAATTTTTTTAATTTTTTCGTCAGACTTCAACTTAACTTTCATCACAATCCTAAATACAAATTGACCACTTGGTACTAATCCTCTTAGATTATAGTATATAGAGTTTTATGTTAACTAGTCATTGAACTTCATTACAATCAATAACCTTATCGTTTATTTTCTCATCATCACTCAAATTATACCGATACATCTTTATATGTTCAGTATTCAGCTCGACTTAATTCATTTATTTCAGCTATAGGTACTAATAAGTCAGGATATGGGCAGCTAGTTTGTAGAGAAGCCTCTGCGAGTAAGTTACCCGTAGCCATTAAAAGCTCACACCTGCACTTGGAAATAATGCTGAACAACGTGCCAAAGTAAGGTGGTTGAAAAAATATGCCGATTATGAGATTGAGCCAGCTAAGTGTTGATCAATCGTATTTAATGCCTTTACTGAAGCTAACGTTAACAAAAGTGACTTTTTTCTTCAAATAGAGTTACTCAACGTTACTTTTTATCTCAGCACATTTATTATTAATATAAAGTGTGATTTGTGTTTCTAGCAGGTGAGTGTTTGAAAACTGCAATTGACGCTTTGTTTCTGAATCTAGAGAATCAAACGTTATATTGTCAATCATGGCATAATCGACCCGGTCACTTAAAACCATTTTTATACCTGTTTCAACAGACTCCATATAAAATATCTTAATGCCAGCATCAGTGAATGATTTAACAAACTGAGAATTATGGTTAGTTCTCAGTAAACCAATTAAATATGGCTTAAGCTCTTCGAGCATTGTCCAGGTAAATTCTGTTGGCTCTCTCTTTCTGATAAGAGAGATACTAATTAAATTTTCATCTAAAACGTAGGAAGAAAAATTAAGTGTACTACTTGGAGGATAAAAACTAGCACACCACTGATCAGCATTGATAACTCTATTTGCTCTTCCAGGAGGAAGAAAAACCGGTATCCAAGTCAATGAAGAGCCAATTTTACTATTTCGTAATAAGGTAAACGCTAAGCCATCATCATCACGTTCTACTGTGGTAAAAGGCGGATATTCTATTGAAATCACCTCAATTGTCGTCTCTTGAGAAAAAGAGGAAGCACAAAAAAGTAAGGTTAATAACAAATATATTTTCATTGCTAAAGAGTCGCCTAATAATATGACTAAAAAATTTAGAGTCACTGTCACTATTATTTATTATGGTCATATTTTTATATATAACCATTCAATAAGTAGATTATTTAATATCAATAAACGATATAACATCCTATAGCGCTGAATATCAAAAGGACAGTCTCATGTTAAGCAATCAAAATTTAAACTAAAGATCCCTAAATAGTTAACCTTCATTATGAGCATTTTTTTGATGAGTTAATCGAGTAACCTGTTAACGCTAACTAATGTTACATTATAGACTTGAGGTTTTACATTCTTTATCTCAGCTGTGGCTGAGTGAGACTGATAAACTTAGCACCCTAATCCCTATTTAGGGTTTAGGGTGACGATGAGAACTAAACGCTAGCCATTAGAAACCCCTAATAGCTCATTTAAGATCACCAAAGCACCCGTTCTTCGAATCAGGGGACAGCTAAAACTACCGGTATCCCCTCTAAAAACACTTAATACAATATGGTCAATCCAACAAATCGTTATACTAATATAGTATGCTTTTAACCGCCAAATTTAAAACGTAAACCAGCATTAACGGTAAAACCATCGTTTCTTGACCAAATATTGGTTGTCCATCGACCGCTAGGTGCTTGTTCGGGTAATACTAAAGAGTCATCCTTTGTTTGTCGCACATTTAACAAGTTTTCAGCATTAACGAAAAAACTTACTTGTCCGATGGTAATTTGACCCAGCAGCCCTAAGTGCCAATAAGGGCTGCTTCGCTCTCGATATGGGTTGTTTTCAAGTTGTTGTGTACCCGTATAGTAAGCTTCAAATCCTACCATATGACTGCCATGTTCTTCCCACATTACAACAAGACCAGCCGAATGTTTAGGGGTTAACGCTAAGGGTACTCGGCCAAATTGCGGATCTCTTTCTTTAGTGGCGTCTATGTATAGATAGCTACCGGTAAATTTAATATCTTGCCAGCGATAGCGTAGTAATAATTCAGCACCGTTAATGTTACTTTCGCCAGCAGCATTGACGATAAGAACTTGCTTTCTTGAAGCATCATCACTATTAATCACAGCTAACTCAGTAACGTTATCAATATCTGACGCAAATAATGTTAGGCTAGTTTCTACACTGCCCAGCACATAGCTAAAATCTATAGATGCGGTAGATGCTCGCTCCTCATCAAGACTCTCTAGCGGCGCAAGTCGAGATAAACCGGCTTCATCAATATCTTCAATAAAAGGACTTGGTGCGAAAAAACCTTGCCCATATGCCCCTCTAACCGACCAGCTTTCTTGGTTGTATAATAATGAAATTCGCGGGCTTACTTGTGTTCCGTATTCATTATGCCAATCAGCACGTGCACTAAGCGACATAGAAATATCATCACTGACTTCATAATCTAGTTGCGAAAATAGTCCCGGCACTTGATAGGAATAATTAAATTCAGAAAAGGTATCAGATTCGAACTTTTCAGACTGTAGTGCTAAGCCAACTAGCCATGCCGCTTTATCAGAATACCCTGACAAACTCGACTCAATCAGGCTGCTTGTATGGCTGTCATCCTCTTGAACAGGACCAAATTCATGCTCGTGGTCTTGTTTCATTGCCGAGCCACGGACATTAATAGTCATCACCTGCCCCAATGGGCGGTCATATATGAAGCCAACATCGGTTCTAAGCGTACCCTGTGTTTGAGGAAAACTATTACCATCAGGTAAAGTAGCGTCACCTAAAGTACCACCATCTCTTTGTTCTTTCATTGCACCCAAGGTAACGTAAAGGTTTGCACCATTATCTTGCTGCCAATAGAAACGAGGTCGGACACTATGCCTTTCGTAGCCAGCCAAATCAATCCAGCCATCGTTATCTAAGTCTTGCTCTTCTTGATGATGAACTCCAGCAGTAATCGATGCACTTAAAGCGCTAGTTAAAGGAGCGGCAAAGTATGAAGTGATATCTTGACCATTTTTAGACGTAGCATTAAGTAACACTTCGCCCTCATAAACATCTGAAGGTGTGCGTGAAATTAGATTGATCACCCCTCCAAGTGCTGAGCCACCATAAAGAGAAGAAGCAGACCCTTTAATTATTTCAACATTTGCAAGGTCTGTAGGTGGAATTTGCAACAGGCCAATTGAAGCGGTTTGACCACCGTATAAGGGTAAACCGTCACTTAAGAGCTGTGTGTAACGACCATACATTCCTTGCAGTCGAATGTTGGAACTTCCTAACGCAGGCGAGGTAGTTTGCACTCTAACGCCACCCGTTTCAGCCACTAACATAGAGATATTCCCTGGACGCATTAGCGCTTTTTCTTGTATTTCTTCCCCATTAATAATTTCGGTTCGTGTTGCCGATTCAGTAACGATACGACCTAAACGAGAAGCGCTTACTTGAATTTTTTCAATTTTGTTATCGTTATGTTCATGGTGTTCTTTGTTGTGTTCTTTGTTGTGTTCTTCTTCATTGTTATTTTCATTCGCGTAAGAAAACGCAGGGATTAACAGCATGGCTACTGCCGTTTTTAATGATATTTTAAACATTTTTACCTCAGGTATTACTTGATAATAATTCAGCACAAGGGCGCTAATTAACTTGAAAAGTGATGAGTTGTACAATCTTTGTTATTCTAAGTTTTTATGAGGTAAAAATAGGAGGCCGATAGAGCAAGGGAGAAATAGATTTAAGCTGCTCAAATTGTTGCATATAAAAAGCTTCAGCTAAGATAGTTATTTTAGCTGAGTGAACGACAGTATTAAAATATACAGTTGATGAACATGCATTAACAATACAAGTACAATTAACATCGCAACATTCGATACCACAGCAGTCTTCTGGGGTAGCTTTACTAACTGTACTTAAACCGTAATGTTTTACTTGTTCGCTGGTGTCAAAAGAAAGAGATTTTTCTGAATTTTCACAAGACATAGCAGTATTAAAGCTTATTGCTTGCCCAACGAAGGCAACAAGCATCATTGCTATAATAAACATTCTTAACACTGCTTTAAACATAAAAACCCTTAAACACCATACGCAGAGTATTATAAGAGTTTATTCATGATATGTGAACAATCATAGGCAACTTCGTGCGAGTTATCTATTAAGTCGGTACTATAAACTGTTTAAGCGATTATTAATTATAATGCCTAGTTTGTCAGATAAGCAGACAAAATAGGCATTAGCCTTTTTATGATGAACGACATCTATGGTAGCCTTGCTGGCAGTTATTGGTGGGCTTTGGTTAGGTGAAACATCTATTTTCTGCCTGTTGATATCTACCTTTGAGAGCGGTTTTAATAAACGTTGATTTTAATTACCCGTATTATTTTGTACTGACAAATTAAACGTTTTTACATCACAGTTACTGAGGGCATCACAACCTCTTATAATAAACCTTAAGCTTGATAGGTCATTATCTTGAAAAGACTCGCTTCCTACAGATTTGTTTCCAAAAGAGCAAGATAAGCTGTTGTCATCAATTACACATTGAACTTCACCTGTTGCGTTTGGGCAGAGTGAGAAAGAAGCGCTACCACATTTAAGCCCGGCTATTTTATTATCGTCAGAATATACGTCGCCATTAATCGATAAGTATAAATCTATTCTGTAGGCTGCAGAAGTCGGTGATACCCACTGAACTTCAAAGCGAGTACCTTCTGTAACAGTAACCTGCTCTCCTTCATAATAATCTCTTGAATCAAAGCGAATATTTTGTAAGGTGAAGCCTTCCTCAACCGGTGGCAATATATTAATCTCTGGTGTTTTTTTATCAGCACCGCCGCCACAAGCGCTAAGCACGATTAAAGTAGTGGTTAATATAGTTAATAAAAGATGTTTCATCGATGTCCTTTTTATTACGTTAAATGTATTCCATACTTGACAGCTCAGTAGTCAAAGAAGACATTAAGCTTTTCAGTTCATTACGTCAATAACAGGCACTAAAGTCATGTTAATATAATTGAGTGACGGATGACGTTATTGCCAATCATAGGAAATTATTTTTAGCTAAAAAACTCTCCTGCAAGCTTATTACTGCCGTTGGTATTTCACCTATTTATACACAAGAATACTACATTGTCGTCACTAGCCTCTAAAGCATTGAGGATTACCATCAAACTTCAAATCAATAAAGTCGCTCATTTAAATCAAATAGAATGCTCAATTAGTAGACATCCGCTTGAGCTAAAATACCTTTGTTTATAAGTTGAGTAAGAACATAGTTACACTTTATTTTTAAGTGTTCTCTAAGCAGGCGAACTGCCGGAGTAATGGTCTGTCTACTTGGGCAAATAATCCATAATTCTGTTGGCTTAGGGACAAAGCCTGTTAATAGTGTCACAAGTTGGTTACTCAGCAAGTCATATGACATATCTAAACTAGATTTTACAGCTATTCCCTTACCACTTACACACCAACGCCTGACTAGGTCAGCATCGTTTGAAACGCGATTACTTTTCATTTTGACTTTAATAAACTCACTTTTATAAGAGAATTCCCATACATCATGAACAATGTCATGTAACTTATATAGAAGACCGTTATGTGTGGTCAAATCATTAGGATGCCTGGGTATACCATGCGCTTCTAGGTACTGAGGTGTTGCACAAATAACTCGTGGTACATTACAGATTTTAAAACCGTAAAGGTTGGCATCATTTGGTGAACCATAGCGCAAGGCAATATCAACGGGATCCCTATAGAAATCAATATTACTATCACTGACATGTAATTTAACACTGATCCCTATGTGCTCTTCCATAAATTCATCAAGCCAAGGTAATACTAAATTCCGACCTAAATCTGAGGGGATAGAAATTCTTAATTCACCATCAATAATGTCTAAATCATCTTTAACATTTTGCTTAGCTACGTCAAGCATTTGCAATGCTTGCTGACAATTTGGAATATACCTTTCACCTGCAACAGAGAGCCTTAAGCTTCGAGTCGTTCGTATAAACAGATCAACGCCAAGCGCACGTTCAACCCTTTTTATTGCAGCACTAGCTGTTGCTGTATGCATGTCTAAACTCTCTGCCGCTGCAGTAATACTGCGAAATTCGGCAACTTTTAAGATAACGTTAAGATCTTCTAATAGCATGATTGTCAAAAATAATTTGATAAAGATTCTATCATTATGCTGTTTCTATTTGAGCGATCAAGTCATATCATTATAATCACCATAACAATTAATGTTAACTCCCCGTAATTAACAATTTTAAAGCTTTGGAGAAAAACCATGAAAGCAGTTGGCTACATACAATCATTACCGATCAGTAATCCTAAATCATTAATAGACATCGAACTATCGCAACCTACAGCTTCAGGACATGACTTATTAGTACAGGTTATGTCTATCGCTGTTAACCCTGTAGATTACAAAATCCGTCAAAATGTTGCAGCAGAGAACGATGAATACAAAGTGCTTGGTTGGGACGCTGTTGGTGAAGTCGTGGCCATAGGTGAGTCAGTGAGCCACTTTAAACCTGGGGATAAAGTCTTTTATGCCGGAGATTTAAATCGCCAAGGAAGTAACGCGGAATATCAATTAGTTGATGAGCGCATCGTCGGTCATAAGCCAAAAAGTTTATCAGATGGCGAAGCCGCTGCATTACCATTAACCGCGATTACTGCTTGGGAATTATTGTTTGAACGCTTATTAATCAAACAACAACATCCTGAGATAAAGAAAAAATCAAACGATATAATTTTAATTGTTGGCGCGGCGGGAGGTGTCGGTTCGATTTTAGTTCAGTTAGCAAGTGCACTAACAGGCGCAACTGTCATTGCTACGGCGTCACGAGATAGTTCTGCAAAATGGGTAAAAAAACTGGGGGCAGATTATGTTATCGATCACTCCAAATCACTAGTAGAACAAATTGAACAATTAGCTATAGGGCAAGTAACACACGTTGCTAGTTTAACGCATACTGACTCCTATTTAGATAGCTTTGTTGAACTGTTAGCTCCAATGGGAAAGATAGCCTTAATTGACGATCCTAAGTCGCTTGATATCAGTAAACTTAAATTTAAAAGTTTATCCCTGCACTGGGAGTTTATGTTTACACGTTCAATGTTCAAAACAACAGATATCAATGAGCAACATCGCTTACTTAACAAAATTGCAGACTTGATTGACCAAGGATATATCCAAACTACGGTCGGTAAAAACTTAGGAACCATTAACGCTAAAAACTTAAGAGCGGCCCATAAAATACTTGAATCAGGACAATCGATTGGAAAAATTGTTTTAGAAGGTTTTTAAAAGCAGTCCTAGAAATGTAAGAGACTCTTTAAGACGATTAAGTATAATTATTAATAACTTAATAATAGGTATAAAAATGAAAAAATTACTTTCAGTAATAGCTTATAGCATAGCATTACTCACTACAGCGACGACATTAGCCAATAACAGCGAGCTTCACACAGTCGCTACATTCGATGCACAACATCCACCGGGTAACATTGCTATTACGCCATCGGGAAGAAAGTTTTTGTCGATACATGGATTTTATGGACAAAAGCAAAAGATCATGGAGCTTATGCCAGACGGCACCACAAAACCTTATCCTAATGAAGAATGGGCATATGCTTACAATAATGGTAAAGGTTTTTACGGTGTTCTGGGTATTAATGTATCAGCCGAGGGTGTGTTATGGATGCTAGATACGTCGGGTCCTGATCATGCGGGGCGATTAGTGGGTTGGGATACTAAAAGTGAGCAGCTTGATAAAATTATTTATTTAGCAAAGCCAACGATTACAGATACGTCGTTTCTAAACGACTTAGCCGTTGATAACAAAAATGGCTATATCTATATTGCTGACACGGCACAAGGTAGTCAAGCCGCAATTATTGCTGTTAACCTTAAAACAGGTGCCGCACGAAGAATACTGCAAGACAGCCATTATACTCGTGCTGAAAGCATCGACATAGTTATTGACGGTCGCACAATGAAAATTGGCGGGCAAGCTGCGCGTTTGGGTGTAAACCCAATCACTCTTGAGCCCAATGAAGACTGGTTATACTTTGGCTCCATGTCGGGCACATCGGTATATCGTGTTGCCACAAGCGCAATTATAAATGAAAGTCTATCAAGTAAAGAGCTAGAGGAAAAAGTACAGCACTACGGCACTAAGCCTATTTCTGATGGTATTATTGTCGATGGTGGCGGCAATATATATGTCACCGATATTACTAACGGCGCTATTGGTGTGGTTAAACCTAGTGGCAATTACCAAGTGTTATTTAAAGATGAACGTCTTGTGTGGCCTGATGGTTTTAGTTACGGAGACGATGATAAAATTTACGTTACCGTTAATAAACTTCACCGTTCGCCAATACTCAACAATGGTAAAGATGACAGCCAAGGGCAATATAGCGTGCTTTCTTTTAAGCCACTTGTTAAAGGTAAAGTAGGTCGTTAGTGCCCCCTACTTTTGACTTATCAATGGTAAAGATGACAGCCAAGGGCAATATAGTGTGCTTTCTTTTAAGCCACTTGTTAAAGGTAAAGTAGGTCGTTAGTGCCCCGCTACTTTTGACTTATCAATACTAAAAGTCTTTTGGCCGCTTTTAACCATTAAAAATATTAAGGTAATTATCAATACGACCGTCTATTTTATTAATGAAGCAGACGTTCTATCCTAATATCGTGGCTCATAATATGAACCACGATATTAGAGCTTTAATGGTCAATATTCATTGATAATTAAACGGTTCTCAACCTCAGAGATAACAATAAAATAGTATTGCGCAACGCTCAAGTAATCATTAAGAAATTTGCTTAACGGCTAATTCAGGTGGTACCAAAGGCGCAATATCATTAACATAAAAAGTATCGCTAGAGGCTTGATTCCACCATGTTAACCACATCCCAGTAATATTTTCTTGCGTTAACTGACTCTCAGTCAGTTCAGGTACTGTGTGGGTATTAGATTCTAACATGCCGTTTGGTGTTCTACGTTTTATCATGTTGTAAGTTAACTGCGAGACATCATCTAGTCCCATGCTTCCCAATAATTCAAAGAAGCTATTTAGGGTGTGATGATGAAATGAGGTTACACGTTTGCCTTTTACTTCTATATCGATGGCTTTAGAGCGATTTTTATCTTGTGTGGCGACCCCCGTTGGGCACATATTGGTGTCACATTGCCTAGATTGAATACAGCCCAATGACATCATAAATGTTCGGGCCGCGTTAACAATATCAGCACCAAAGGCAACCTTATTAAGCATGTCAAAACCCGAAGCTGTTTTACCGGCTGAAATCACCCGTATCTGTTTACGTAGTCCTAATCCAACAAGTGCCTGATGAACAAAATAGGTTCCTTCCAAGCAGGTCATACCAAGTCTGTTACTAAATTCCACGGGTGCAGCGCCTGTGCCTCCTTCTGCGCCATCAACCGTAATAAAATCAAGGTATATGTTACTTTCCAACATGGCTTTGCCAAGACATAAAAATTCAGCGGGGTTACCAACACAAAGTTTGATACCAATGGGCTTGCCACCACTTAACTCTCTAAGTTGGCTAACAAATGACAGTAATTCAAATGGGCTATTGCATTCAGGGTTAATCGCCGGAGAAACACAATCTTCTTCTTTACTAACACCTCTGATCTGCGCGATTTCATCTGTTATCTTAGCTTTAGGAAGTACGCCACCATGACCAGGCTTAGCACCCTGCGACAACTTTATTTCAATCATTTTTACTTGTGCTAATTGAGCCGTTTTAGCAAACATCACAGGATTGAAACGGCCATATTCATTTCGACAGCCAAAAAGCCCCGTACCTATTTGCCAAACCAAGTCTCCACCATGCTTTAAATGATAAGGGCTAACACCACCTTCGCCAGTATTATGATAAAAGCCACCTGCACCTGCGCCTAGATTCATTGCTTCAATAGCTTCTGCACTTAAAGAGCCATAACTCATTGCTGATATATTTAATCTTGACGCTTTATAGGGTTTTGAACATTGTCGCCCGCCAACTGAAACGTGCTTAGATTCATCCTTTATTGTTTTTGGTGCTAGCGAGTGCCATATACTTTGATAGTTAGTTTGCATTAAATCTCGTTGAGTGCCAAAGGGAATGGTGTCTGTTACCGACTTTGCACGTCGATAAACCAGATCTCTTTGTTCGCGATTAAAAGGCATTTCTTCGGTGTTATTTGCAATAAAATACTGTTGAACTTCTGTTCGTATTGATTCAAAGAAGTAACGAAAGTAAGCAAGAACAGGATACAGTCTATTTAAGGTATGTTTACTTAGGGTAAGATCATATGCACCTACTATTGAATAGGTCAGGGTAAAAAACACCAAAAAACCAGGGAACCAACCAGCAATAGTATAAAGTAAGATAAAGCTACTGATGTTACCTAGGGTTAAAACTTGCCAGTAAAATTTTTGAGCTGAAGTCATTTTTTAAATATCCTACTATATTTCTAATCTGCTTATTTAACCCCATTGATCAATGGGATAATATTATTTTTTTGATGTATGGCGGTAATAAATAGGTGTAAAGCCTATAGAGACTGAAAATCTTTATCAATCATCTTCACCACCCACCAGTTAATGTAATTTCAGGTTAGGCCTTAACGCTCTATTAACCCTACCAACAAGGACTATGAGTAAGGTTTTAAGCACACCAAAAAGTGTCACTTGGTGCATGCGGTATAACCCAATATAAACCAGTCTTGCCAACTTACCTTCGATGAACATACTGCGTTGATTAATGTTTCCCATTAGGCTGCCTACTGCCGTATAAGATGATAATGACACCAAGGAACCATAATCGATATATTCATAAGCGACTAAGGGTTTCAATGCTAATTTAGCAATAATATTGGTAAAGACAGTCGATGCCATTTGATGCGCTGCTTGCGCCCTAGGGGGAACTTTTATCCCTTTTAATGTCGTGCATGAGGCGCAGTCGCCAAGGGCAAATATATCGGTGTCTAAGGGAGTTTGCAGGAATGGATTAACCAGTAATTGATTGTTCTTTGCGCTTTCCAAACCGCCAATAGCTTGCATAAAATCAGGTCCCTTTATGCCCGCCGCCCAAACAGTAATGCTGCTAGCGATTTCACGGCCATCTTTTGTTATTACACTGTTGGGCGTAACTTCAGTAACCGCGGTGTTAGTATTTACGGTGATACCAAGCGCCTCTAGTTCTTGTTGTGCACTTTGCGCTATACGTTCAGGAAGTGCAGCAAGGATCCGAGGCCCTGCTTCTACAATGTGAATATCTAGACTCTTTTTTGATAAATGGTCATATCCATAATTTCTCAGTAATTCAGAGGTTTTTACTATTTCTGCAGCAAGCTCTACGCCTGTAGCACCACCACCAATAATGGCAATATTGAGACTGCTGCGCGTATCGTCCCCTTTAAGTCGTAAAAAAGCATTAAGTAACTCAGTATGGAATCGCTCTGCATTTTCACAAGTATCAAGAAATGTACAGTACTCCTTTGCTCCCAGCGTATTAAAGTCATTCGTTACAGACCCTAACGCAAATACCAATAATGAGTATTTAACCTGGCGAGCAGGAAATATTAAAGCACCGTCTTGATCATTTAATTGTTTTAAAAGTACATGCTTCGATTCTCGGTTGAGTCCATCAACTACACCTAGCTGAAACAAAAAACCATTACGCGCACCATGGGATAAATAATCAACACAATCTATATCTGCGTCAAGTGAGCCTGAAGCGACTTCATGTAAAAGTGGTTTCCAAACATGTTTTCTATTTTGGTCGATTAAAATAACTTTTTGTTTGGTTTTTCGAAAATACTTGCCGAGTTTAGTGGCAAGCTCTAAACCTCCTGCACCACCACCGATTATAACAATGGGGTCTGAAGAAATGGTCGGTTTTCGCCACCAAGGCCTGATTAACATTTTATTCGCTGATCCTTAAACTATAATGAGCCAACACCATTAAAAGCTAGCGTTATTTGTATTAGATATTCCCTACCTTAATCTATGCTTAAGTTAGCGAATATGTAATAAACTATCATGCTATCTTTATGAATGCACTAAGGATAAAGCGTGTCTTCCTGGTTTAAACGTTTAGGTCCATTTCTTGGTGTTGTGTTCTTTCTTATGGCTGCGACACGAGTCTATTTTAAATTAGAACATTTTAAATATGCAGACTCTCTTTCAGCCTTGAGTAGTAGATCTAGTTGGGTTTTCGGCCTGGGTGTTATACTTACTTTGCTAAATTATCTGATCTCCAGCCTTATTAATAATAAGTTAATCCTAAATATTACTAACGACTTCATTACCAATAGAAGTCGTTAATATCTAGGCTAAAATTTACAGATCTTTTATGTTGTTAAGATAGTTTTTATAGTTAGACTTTTTATCTTCGAATAATTTCAGTAAATCTAAAGTAACAAAAACACCATGCTGCTGCTCGCTGTTAGTCGTTAAACCAAAAGAATAAGTATTGTTTATGTGAAACATAACCCCGTGAGATACCGACTTAACTGAAACTCTATCTGCATAGGTAGAGACGACTGAAAGTCCCAAAGGTATCTTTAACTGCCAGTAATTAATCCCCGCCCATTCTATAGCAAGTGCTTCTTTCATCTGTTCGCCATGTTCAGCATCGACACTGTAATGCATAATAATAGAAGGATGTAAGGCAAAGTACTGTTTATTGGGGGGTGGAACTAAACGGTTTTCTTTTAATTTATCTTGGTAATACCAAGTATTAATGGCTAAATCTATAAACGTTTGTGAACGCGAATTTTCAAAATAATTTGACCATGCAGTGTTCTTTAAAGCTATATTCATACCTGCTTTTGAATTGGCATATTTATAAGAAGATTCAAAAGGAGCAACAATTGCCTTATGCAAATTATCAAAGAGGATCTTACAGTTTTTTGGGCCATACCCCTTACAGTCAGCATTATCTAAAACTGCAATTTCTTCATTGTTATACTTTAGATGATATTTTCCTGTCTTAGTGCTTTTTGAGGCATTAATATTTTTAGGGTACGACAATGTGGTTAACGATTGATAAGCATTGTTGATGATAAAATCGCTGTCGACACCCATTTTTTCTAGCGGTTTAACATGCAAGGAAAGTTTTTCCTTCCAATTAATAAACCAAGCATTCATCGCTTGATCGACTTCTGAGCCATCAAGAAGTTTATTACATATTTTCAGAGAAATATCATCAACACCCTCATACATATTAATAAAAACCTTCCCTTTTGTAGCGTCGTGTTTTTGACAAATAAGCTCTTCAGAAAAAGAAGATAAAGAAGATAAAGATATCAAGGCAAGTAAAATAGCCGCCAATAAATATTTCATTGTTTATCCTCCTTGAAATATCTAATAAAACCGGTGATAGCTGCCACTAATCCCTTAATGTCAGCAGTAAAGCCGCCTGTTTGTTGATAATTTTTAATTTTATTTAGCTCTCCTTGATAATGTTTAAATGCCTTATTAGCTTGTGTTTGCTCAGTAGAGCTGGGGTCGAAGTCATCTAAAAATGTATAAAGTAAAGGATAAGATACTTTTGGATCTTCAATGTACCCTTTAATTGAATGGGTATTCTTGCGACTAAATTCTTTAGTAACAATTTTTCGATATGCATTATCAAACGCTGATTCACTTATCCAACTACCATTATTTTTAGGATCGAAGCGTCTAAATAAATCAAAAGCAATAGGGTCGCACTCATGATAGATATTATAAAATTCATTCATTATTCCGCCAACACCAGGTTTAACAATAGATTGATAAGGTGAAGTTAAACCAGAAGCCCACGTGACTAAATCGCTAACATTAGCGAAACTCCAATAGGTAGATATTTGCGGTTGACCGAGCGGTTTTTCATCAGGAAAGAGTTTATTTAATGAGTCATGCATTACTGACGTGCCAAGAGAATGCGTTAAAAAATGATAAGTCGTACCTGCACTGTGTTGGCCAAATATACTCACTAACTCTTTGATAACAAAGCCCCTAACGCTTTCACCAAATATAGACAAATATAGGATAACATCTAAGGCATGAGTATTTTCAAAGGTATCACTCCCCAGATTGGCATCAATACCTATCAATTTATTCATTAAGTCAGGCGTATCAACACCCGCCAGCTGAGTTTTAATGAAGTGTTCAACTGTTTTACTGCTGCTTGAAATTTCCTTACGGATCTTCTCAAATAGATGGTCATAACTAATACTATGAATGATCAATTCATTTTCAATTTTTAGTTTTTTATAACTTGGATACCTTTCCAATGCATTGTTAATTGACTCAACAACGTCTTCTTTAAAAGAGTCAGAGGTGTGCATTCCAATGCCATGCATTAAAATTAAGACGGGTTTATCGCTCATTTTTTTCTCCAAATATCGACGTCAATGTTAAATTAAATAGACTTTACGAACGTGAAGATTCAGCCGAGTAAAAAAGGAAAGGCGCTATCCTAGCTAAGTCAAATTGAATCCATTTAAGTTCAATAACCAACTATAGGTGCAGCCTATAAATTAAACAACAATAGAGCGCCATTAGTTTATGTTATATAGATTTTCATAATGAACATAACCTTATTCGCTAACTTATTATTGATTTGCTGAAATTTAAAATATCATTATTTTGCGGTGAGTAATTCGCCATGCTCACTGATAAGCAGTTGACATGGCTTTTACTTAAACGATTATTTGATAGGTAAAGCGCCTGATAAATTTTATTCAGGGGTAGCGCTATTAGTGGGGTTTTTCACATGTATATCTAACCATTAATATTGTTCCCACAGCATATGGAGCAACGACTCTCTGGCTCGATAACCGTGTTGCTCATGTGGTAGCATCACCAAGCGAGCATTACCGCCAAGTCCTTTTAGCGCAGCAAACATTCGTTCTGATTGCATTGGAAAAGTACCTGAATTTGGATCTTCTTTACCGTGGAGCATCAACATTGGCTCATTAATTTTTTCTGCATGAAAGAACGGTGGCATCGATGCATAGGCTGGTTGACCTTCCCAAAAACTACGCTCTTCTCCTTGAAAGCAGAAGGGTTCGGTGGGTATTTCACTTACAAACATCTATGCTCGCAATAATTACTTTATAATTAGGCCAGAAACATCCGATAGCACTTCAACTTAATCTTGCTTAGGTTACAATCTAGCAAGACATAAAAACCAATCAATTCGTCCTAAGGAAATTCATGAATCAGTTACTACGTGCCGACGATAAAGGTACATCACTTTTTATCATCAACAAAAATAACTATAACGACTGGTTAAGCGAGCAAACTCAGCAAAACCAAGCATGGTTAGCCAATACTAATTATAAAGCTGAAGGTTTAGCGTTATTACCTAATACTCAAGGGGAGTTGTCGCTAGCAGTATTTGTTGTTGAAGATGCCAATCACTTCTTTGCCTGTGGCGAATTAATTAAGCAACTTCCTCCTGGTCAGTATTTGTTACATGCGAAAGATGAACAGCAACAAGCCATCTGTTTTTCATGGCTAATGGGCGCCTATAAATTCGATCGTTATGTAACAAAAAACAAAAATAATGACCCGCTTCCCTGCTTAGCCGTTAATAATCAGACCATAGTCGACAGTGCCATTAAATATGCCGAGGCAACGACTTTAGTACGTGACTTAGTCAATACGCCAGCAGCTGATATGATGCCAATAGATCTTGGTGACTGTGCGCAAAACTTGGCTAATAGGTATCACGGCCAAGTTCAGCAAATTATTGGTGATGAGCTGGTCGAACAAAATTACCCAACCATACATGCCGTTGGTCGCGCGAGTGCGCATGCACCTCGTTTAATTGACTTAACTTGGGGTAATAGCCATCACCCAAAAGTAACGTTAGTGGGTAAAGGCGTTTGCTTTGACAGTGGAGGTCTCGACTTAAAACCCGCTGCTGGTATGCGTAATATGAAAAAAGATATGGGCGGATCTGCACATGTCCTCGGATTAGCTCAACTAATTATGTCGCATAACCTACCAATTAATCTACGAGTACTCATTCCTGCGGTAGAAAATGCCGTGTCGAGCAATGCCATAAGACCTGGTGATGTTATTACTACACGCGCAGGTATTACCGTTGAAATTCACAACACTGATGCAGAAGGTCGCTTAGTATTGTGTGATGCTCTAACAGAAGCTGACACCGAACAGCCTGATTTAATTATTGATTTTGCAACCCTAACTGGCGCAATGCGTGTTGCTTTAGGCACAGAATTACCAGGATTTTTCTCAACAAGCGATGAAGTTGCTGCAGGTATTACCCAAGCGGGCAGCAAAATTAGCGATCCGGTCTGGCGTATGCCCCTTTATAGCCCATACGGTGATTTACTGAAAAGCTCTATTGCTGATATGACCAATTGCGCCGCAATACCCTTTGGTGGTGCAATTACCGCGGCATTATATCTACAAGAGTTTGTTAAAAAAGAGACTGATTGGGTTCACTTTGACGTGATGGCATTTAATATCAGAGCTTTACCAGGGCGCCCCCTTGGCGGTGAAGCTTTTGGTATTCGCGCCGTATTTGATTACTTACAAGCTAAGTATAAATAAGCAATTAAAACCACATCGCCATAAAAGTTAATAACTGCGGTGCTTTTGCGCCGCATTTATTCATAAATGTCTGTCGCTACCAAAGCTAGTTTTTATTGATACTTTCCCCATTTTTCTGTCGGTACCTCACTTAACAACACCTTGCTTTATCACGAGCTGAGTACCTCACTCAATAATCAAAAAAAAGCCATAATATTCAAAATAACACTTGATCTAAATCAACAAAGGTTTAAACTTTCAGAAATTACTGAAAGTTCAGAAGACTTAATTATGATTATGACAGCTAAAATCGAATCGTTCGTTATGCACTGTGGTGAAATGGGCAGTCGCTGGGGCTTTAACCGCACCGTAGGTCAAATGTATGGTTTATTAATTATTCACAATGATTCACTCACTGCGCTACAAATATCAGAAGCCCTCAACATTTCTCGCGGTAATGTCAGTATGGGTATTAAAGAATTACAGTCTTGGCGCTTAGTTCAAGTACAACATAAACCCAAAGATCGCAAAGAATATTACTCACCGGCGGGGTCTATTTGGGAAATGGCAATACGTGTCTTTGAAGAACGTCGCAAACGTGAGGTTGACCCTACCCTGTCACTATTACGCGATAATCTTTTAGATGAACCCGCTAACCCTCAAGAACAATATGCACAGCAAAAAATGCATGAGATGCATGACCTACTTGAAACGATTACCCATTGGGCGGCAGAACTACAAAGCATGAGCCCAGAAAAACTTAATACATTAATGAAACTTGGTGCCGGTGTCAGTAAAGTTATTGATATAAAAGATAAACTTTTAAATAAAAACTAAATTGTCACTTTGACTTTTTTAAAGCTAGCACATTAATGTTATAAAAAATTGTCACTTTAAACGTTAAACCCGTTGATGATACTCGTGTTTTCTAGGGTTTATGGAGTAAATCATGTTAGAAACCTTAATGCTTTCACGCATCCAGTTTGCCGCTAATATTAGCTTTCATATCCTGTTTCCAACAATAACCATCGCACTGAGCTGGTTTTTGTTTTATTTCAAATTACGCTTTGACCAAACCAATGATCCTATCTGGATGCGGGCCTACCGTTTTTGGGTCAAAATTTTTGCCCTTACCTTCGCAATAGGTGTGGTTACCGGTATTACTATGTCGTTTCAATTTGGCACTAACTGGCCAAAATTTATGGAAACAGTCGGTAATATAGCGGGACCATTATTGGGTTATGAAGTACTCACTGCTTTCTTTCTAGAGGCTGGTTTTTTAGGCATTATGTTATTTGGTATGAATCGAGTTTCGGCTCGAGTACATACATTATCAACGTTAATTGTCGCTTTTGGTACCAGTTTATCGTCATTTTGGATCCTAGCACTTAACTCTTGGATGCAAACGCCTCAAGGTCATGAGATGCGCGATGGTGTCGCATTCCCCGTTGACTGGTTTGCTATTATTTTCAACCCATCATTCCCTTACAAATTGTCTCATATGCTGGTTGCCTCTGGTTTAACGGCAGCATTTTTAGTTGCGGGTATAAGTGCCTATCGCCTACTCAAGGGTGATAACAAAAAAGCGCCACAATTAACGCTAAAAATAGCGTTAACAGTCGCTGCGGTGCTGGCACCAGTACAGATATTGTTAGGTGATATGCATGGGTTAAATACCTTAGAACATCAACCACAAAAAATTGCTGCCATGGAAGGTATTTGGCATACCGAAAAAGGAGCACCGCTGTTGTTATTTGCACTTCCTGATGAAGAGCAAAAAACCAATCATTTTGAAATAGCCGTTCCTAAAATGGCCAGCTTTATTTTGACACACGATTTTGATGGCGAAATAAAGGGGCTAAACGAATTTGAAGGTAACCATCCCCCTGTTGCGCCGGTGTTCTTTGCTTTTAGAATCATGGTGGCTTTAGGTCTCTTCATGTTTATTGTCGCTTGGTTTAGTCGTTTTCAATTGTGGCGTAAAAAACAATTGCCCCCTTGGCTATTAAAAGTACTGGTTGCGATGAGCTTCTCGGGTTGGGTCGCCACATTAGCGGGCTGGTATGTCACTGAGATTGGCCGACAACCTTGGCTAGTGACAGGGATTTTAACGGTAAAAGATGCAGCGACAGATATAGCACCAGCAAATGTAGGAATTACACTTACACTTTATTTGACTTTATATGTTGTCATTATGGTTGCCTACCTACACACCCTATTTACGATGGCAGGACGAGCGATTGAACTTGAAGAATTCAGTATCGATGAACAAGTAAAACCTGTTATTCACACACCTAGTAAATCAATCGAGGGATAAGTTATGTTTGAAGAAAATACCTTAGCGCTAATTTTTGTCTCATTAATGGGTCTTTCAATCTTACTTTATGCCATTTTAGATGGCTACGATTTAGGTGTTGGCATTATGCTACCGCTCGATCAAACAGATAATGCAGATACGATGATAGCTTCAATAGGCCCTTTTTGGGACGCTAACGAAACTTGGCTAGTCTTAGCGATTGGTTTATTATTGATAGCCTTTCCTGCGGCGCACAGTTATATATTTAAAGAGCTCTATTTACCCACCGCGGTATTATTAATTAGTTTAGTGCTTCGTGGTGTAGCTTTTGATTTTCGTGCTAAGGCGGCCTTTGGTCATAAGCCTACGTGGAATAAAGTCTTTAAAATAGGCTCGTTACTCGCTGCTTTAAGCCAAGGTTACATGTTAGGTATGTATGTTATGGGCTTTGAAAGCACTGTAGCCGCTTATTGTTTTAGTTTACTGAGTGCCTTTGGTGTTGCGGCCGCTTATAGCTATATAGGTGCTTGTTGGTTAATTATGAAAACTGAAGGTGAACTACAAATACAAGCGGTAGCTTGGGCAAAAAAATCAGGACTAATTTGTTTCCTTGGTATTATAGCTGTCTCCTTTGTTAATCCATTAATTAACCCAGGTGTCTATGAAAAATGGTTTGCTTGGCCAAACACTTTATTGATATTAACCTTACCCGCTATTTGCTTTGCGTTATTTATTTTTAGCTTAATACAACTAAAGCAACTACCTAAAATAAATGACAAAGGCTGTTGGCGACCTTTTGTCGCGGCAGTGATTATCTTCACTCTATGTTTTTTTGGTTTAGCCTTTAGTTTTTTTCCGTACATAGTGCCTAACAAGCTGACTATTTGGGAAACAGCCGCAGCACCTGAATCTTTGAGTTTTCTCTTATGGGGAACCTTCATTGTGGTACCGGTTATATTTAGTTATACCGCCTTTTCTTATCGGGTATTTTGGGGCAAGGTGCGAGAGCTCAGATATTATTAAGCGTGAGTTTATCCTTAAATAAACTAAGCACAGACACTTATTATTAATGTTCTTCTGTTAAGTATTTTTGCTAAGCGCCATTCTTAATTAAAAACCAGCCACAAGGCTGGTTTTTAATTAAGGTCATTATACTTTGGCTATCATATTAAGCATTAATCGGTAAACGCATTGGTCTTTTACCTAAGACCGCCAATGCATTTGCAACTGCTGGGGCAATAGTCGGTACGCCAACCTCACCCAAACCACCGGGTTCATTAGTACTTTCAAGCAATTTCACCTGAACAATCGGCGCTTCAGCCATTTTAATAATAGGGTAATCATGAAAATTGCTTTGTTTAACACCACCACTTTCAATATCACAACGCCCATAAAGTGCCGCCGTTAGTCCAAAGAGCACACCACCTTCAACTTGAGCGATTGCTGAGTCTGGGTTGACCACCACGCCACTGTCAGTCACTATCCAAACACGATGAACACGCGCTTGGTTATTTTGCAGTGAAACTTCAGCAACGGTAGCAACCATAGTGCCAAAACTTTTTTGTACCGCAACGCCCATCGCTTTACCGTCAGAGCTAACACCGTATTGCCAATTACACAGCTGCGCCACTTCCTTTAAGCATTTTGCATGATCGTCGTTATTATCGAGCAATGCTAATCGATATTTAATGGGGTCAACCTGTGCTTTTTCAGCCAATATATCAATGAAACTCTCGTTGAAAAATGCATGTTGGCTATTTTCGACACTACGCCAAAAACCAATAGGCACAGGAGAAGGATGATTAGCAAACTGCACCTTAATATTATCAACATTATAAGGTGGCATAGAGGCTGGCGCACCACCTTCGCTGCCATAGCTTGCCGATAGCCAGTAACGTGGTTTAGCGTTTTCGTCAAGCTGTGCTGAAAATTTTGCCAGAACTGCCGGTCGATAAACATCTTGTCTCGTGTCTGCCTCACGTGACCAAGTGAGTTTAATAGGAAACTTGTATTTTTTTACTAAAGTGACGACTTCATCAATCCACATTATTGGATTGTCTTCACTCATGCTAAAACCGACACGACGACCAAAGCCTCCTCCCATTGAATGAGCATGAAAAACAACATCTTCTACGTCCATATTAGCGACTTTTGCCGCATGAACACGAGCGTAAAGTGGATTTTGCACACCCGCAGCAACATGAAGCTTATCGCCTTCTAGCCAAGCGCTCGCATTCATCGGTTCCATAGTAGCATGTGCTAAATAAGGCACCCAAAATTCAGCTTCAACTGTTTCACCGCTACCGCCTAACACAGACGCTACATCGCCAATATTGTGGGCATCACTTAATTCTCCTTGTAAACTCTCACGTTGAAAGTTTTCAATACTTGCTGAACTTAAATCACTATTTTTATGGGATGCTGCCGTAATTTTTAAGGCTTTTATCGCTTGCTCTGCTCGCCAAGGATTATTAGCGATAACAGCAACGGATAGCCCCATATTTTCAACACCCAGCACACCCCGCATCGAGGTAATTTCAGCTAAGTTATCAATAGTGGCGACATTAGCGCCAAAGACACCGCTGTGTGCAATAGCTGCATAGCGCATCCCTTCCACATGGCGATCGATACCGTATTGTGTTTCAAGAAATATTTTGTCGGGTAAATCATGACGAGGCATTGCCTTACCAATAAACTTACGATCACCTTTTGCACGAAGTGTGTAGTTTTCAGGAACGTCTAAAGTTGCCGCATGCTCAACCAGTTCGCCATAACTCCAGCGGTTGTCGCCATCAACAACATATCCAGCATCGGTAGTCGTATTAGTACTTGCGCCGTATTTATCGATGGCTGCGTTAATCAGCATTTGACGTGCAGCTGCGGCTGCTTCACGCATAACTTGCCAGCCAGTAAAACGAATAGAGGCGCTACCCCCAGTCATTTGCATATTAAGTAAGTCGGCTAGACGGTTGAAAGCATTACTAGCAATATGCTCTGCCCAGACTGGTGGCTTACCAATCATTTCACTAACAAAGCCTTCAAAAACGCCACCATTGGAAAATGCAGTGGTCGCAGGCGCAAGCTCTAATTTGATTTGCGGCCAATTCAAGTCAAGTTCATCGGCCACTATTTGGGTTAAACCAGTACCGGCACCTTGACCAAGTTCGGTATGCGGAGAAAGTAGTGTAACGGTATTGTCTTTGTTAATACGAAGCCACAAGTTGAGCAAGGTATCTCTGGTGTTGCCATCTCGCTGCACACCAAGGCGATCATGCATGGCCAAATGTGTTCCTAAACCAATAACCCCTAGCGCTAATCCGCCGCCAATCGCTGCACCACCAAAAACGAACATCCGACGAGTAAGACTCATAAAGACATCTCCTTTGCTACATCAAGAATGGCAGCTTTAACTCGACTGTAAGTTCCGCATCGACAGATATTGGTCATTGCAGTATCGATATCGTCAGAACTTGGATTAGGAGTACTCGCTAATAATGCAGCTGCTGCCATCATCATTCCTGACTGACAATAGCCACACTGAGGAACTTGGTGTTTAATCCAAGCAGCCTGTAAAGCGTGCGGAGCCTCTTTTGAGCCGAGAGTTTCAACCGTATTCACTTGCTTACCTTGGGCTGCAACCGCCGGATACATACAAGAGCGAACAGCCTGATTGTCAACATGAACCGTGCAAGCACCACATTGTGCTATACCACAGCCAAACTTAGTGCCGCGAAGACCGGCTTCTTCACGGATCAACCAAAGCAATGGCATATCGTCTTCGACATCAAATAATTGTTCTCGGCCATTAAGGTTGATAGAAATCATAGGGGTTCCTTGCTAAAACATTATAAAGAGAGATAAAAAATCGCCGCTAAAATCAATCGATAAGATCAATCTAAAAAATCAAAACTGACGGTTATTGTGTTTGGACTTGTGACTATCATCGCTAAAAACTATTCTCGTCACAATAGCTGCTATTGATAATTTACAACGATGTTCTTCGCAATTAATCACTTTGAGCAGAACCTATTAAAGGTTATTCACGTTTATTGAATAAAATAAATATTATGTTGCTTTCTATTTTCAGTCAACAATTACCTTATAACCACTCAATTTCTTAGCGTGCCCCCCTACAATTTAATGTTTAATATCGTTAGATTCCGGCTGTTTTTCTAAGGAGGTAGAATGTGGCTTCGTTAAAGATAGTGCAGATAAGCTGACTTTAATTTCCAACAAAAAACACTTCAAAGTAAACGATATCGTCGCCCTTTATTAAAAACGACATGTGATAGATTTAACGATTAATTAAGTAAATACTAGATGTTGACAAGGTTAACAATAATAAAAAAAGCATCCACTATGGAGTATTCATTAACGTTAGTTTTAGACAAACCGAGGAGATTAACAGCAATGCTTACCTGATGCTTTGCGCTGATTTAAGGTGATATTAATTTTAACGGCTAACTTTTGATTGAAAAATACAGACTAAACGCTTCTTCTCTTAGGCTGAACATATTCGAAAGTAGCTAAAAGTAGAGAGTAATGGCTATGCAACCTTCGCTTAGACATTATCTCGTTCAAAACTAGTTAAATCTAAACATTCATTAGCTCTATGGATAAGGCATCTTGACAGCTCCTGCAACGCAAGCGGTGAGGATTCTTGATCAGGCCACGTGAAATAGCTCAGACGGTGTTTTACCACCTGCACTCGAAAGTGCCTGAGCCGCATCAAGGGTGTTATCAAGCAACATGCCATCTGTCAGATGGACTACGCAGTTCAGCCTTATTACAGGGACTTTTACAGGTCTGCGATACTTTGCCACAAGTGGCGGGAGAAGGTATCCTTTTTCTATTCTACCGTTCTCGAATTTATTTTTAATGTTGGCCGAACCGACCAAATCCCGCACTCCAATGAAATCACATTCTGGATTTTTACACTGGTAATTGCGCCCCGAAGGTTTGTGTCTATGACCGCATTTCGGGCAAGTCTGAGTGGTGTACTGCTCTCCTATTTTATCAAGCTCTACACCTTGGAATTTACCTTTGTATTTAAGATAGGTGAGTAGCTGCCCAAGGGGATTGTTGCTGTTCATTTGATTTGAACGTCTTGAGCCTTTCTTCTTTTTTCGAGCGTTCTTACTCATATTGATGCAATCGCCCACAACAAGCATACCTGCTTGTTGTTTCACGCAATAATCAATCATTTGCTTGGATGCATGATGGAGAAGATTGCGCTGCTGATTGTCATTTCTGAACAGCATTTTAGCTTTTGATACTCGCAATTTTCGGCTCCGTCTAGACCCTTTCTTGCATTTTGAAAGCAGTCTTGAGAATTCAGCGAGCTTCTTGTTTCTATACTGAATTAACGAGCGAAGACCGCGACCAACTATGATCTCCGACGTTTCGCCATCGGTCATCGCTGCAAGATGAATTACACCTAAGTCAGCAGCAACTACGTTGCTGCCAGCTGACTTAATGGTTTTGATATCTTGCTTTATCGTGAGCCTAAGCTCCCGAAAACTAAGCTCCGCCCCTGTGATTTTACCAATGGGTATATCTTTTGGAATGCGAACGATGAGTTTTTTAACTCCAAGTCCGTTTGAAAGAATGACGCGGTTACCTTTTCTTTTTATCGCCGAAGCCTTGTACATTACTACCTGGAAGTGCTTCCTGTCACGGTACGGATAACGAGCTTTTTTATCGCCAGCTTTTCGATTCTCTGAGGTTGTTTCGATGTTAGCAAAGAACTTTTTAATAAGCGCCTGGTTTGTCTGGCTATGAAGTCGGTACTTACTTTTAAAGTGCTTTTCAAAATCACCTCTAAAAGGCCACTTCCATCGGCGTTTTCGGATGAATTTGTGCAGTTTAACCATATCGTTCCAAAGGCGAGCTGACTCTCTTCGCAACTCTGTTTGCAAAGGTGTTGTCTGACCGATATTAAATTTCGAAACACTGGTTAAACTCATAATGACGACTATACTGTATAAATTACCAGTGTCAATAAGTGTCTGTATGAAATATAAAAAGAGCGCTCATTCTTCGTATTTAATTCAAGCTCACATTATATTTGTTACTAAATATCGTGAGCGGAAGTTTACGAGCGAGATGTTATATAAAATGGACTTTATAATAAAAAGAGAATGTTTAAAACTAAAGTCAGAATTGGTTGAGTTTAATGGGGAGTCAGATCATGTTCACATGATTATCTCTTACCTGCCTTCTATTTCAATTTCACGATTAGTTAATGTTTTAAAAAGTATTACAGGTCGAGAGATGAAGTTGTGGTTTCCGCAGTTAAATCAGGTAGCTTGGAGGAAGAATGCACTTTGGAGCTCTGGTTATTATGCATGCTCTGTCGGCGGAGCGCCGATAGAGATTCTTAAGCAATACATCGAGCAGCAAGATAGGCCGCATTAGATTGCTATGCAATCTCGGCTATCCATCCCTCACCGCAAGCGGTGGGGCTTTTCGCCGATTTCGGTAAATACAATTGTTTATTTTATCTAGATAAAATTTAAGGGTTAATCTAGGTTGTTGCGGGTCAATATTATTTCAACTCAGATCAGGCAGGCAGTGGTAAATAAAGACCTGCTCCTTTATTTATAAGACTTACTATATTAACCTGCTTTAAAGCCAATTCTAAAACCTCCCCAATGTTTGCCATTAACAAAAATGGGTGCGGAAACATCATGCATTATTTCCCCTGTATCGCGTTTATAGGTTTGTAATAAAAATTTATCTGTGTGTTTTCCACAGCGAATACCTGTAGGGTCATTAAATAAACGTTTAGTGCGATTATTAATAGCATCTATTGCCTGATTACCGGTTAGCGGCTTTGAAAAACATTTGTTATGCGTAGGAAAATAACCATTAATATCAACAGCGCCTGCATAAATCATGTTAGAGAATTCTACTAATAAAGGCTCTTGAATAGCAGGTAAATGTTGGTCTGTGAATTTATCAAAACTGGTGGTAAATTTTTTCGGCTCGGTAAGTCCCAAAGGTTTATAATTAAAATCAAATAACTGCAGCTCTGTTATCTCATTGTTTTTAATGCCTTTTTCAAATAACTGACCAATTTTACTGGCTGTATACTGCGCCTGATTACACATATTACTTATTAGAGTATCACTAGAAAAATTAGAGATATGTACAAATATCGATTCGGTGCCATTGGATAATGTTGTCGCTTGTTTTGATACAGACTTCGTTTCGTGGCTTTTATCCACTAAAAAGTCATGTAAATTTATAATAGCGGTTGAAATTTCATTAGCGGCTAAATCTTGTTCTTTTAAAGCGTGACTTATTTGATCACTCGCGCCCGATGAATCAGCCATAAGCTGATCAATGTCTTTGAAACCTTGTGATAAATCAGTCATGGTGACGACAACACTATCAGTTTTTTCAACAATTTCCGCTATTACTTGGGTTGTTTCAGTTGTTTCGTCACTAATTTGTTTAAGCATGTCACCTATTTTTCGAGTAGCATCAGCAGTTTTTCCTGCCAGCGCTCTGACTTCATCGGCAACAACAGCAAAACCGCGACCTTGTTCGCCTGCGCGAGCAGCTTCTATCGCCGCATTTAAAGCCAGTAAGTTTGTTTGGCTTGATATGCCATCTATTACATCAGTAATACTCTGTATTTGCTGTGTTTTGCTGGCCAGTGATTCAATTTTTTTTGTGGCGGTACTAACCGCATGATGAAGCTCATTGACGGTATCAATGTTGTGGCTTAACTTTGCTGAACTTGAGCTGCTAGCGGTCATTGCTAGACTCGCTTGCTCTGAGGCTAATGAGGAATTTTCGTTTATTTGCTTACTGTTAGCCGACATTTCTTCCGCTGCAGTCGCTAATCGGTCGACATCTTCACTTGATATTTCTATCGCTTGGGCCAATTGGTTTAAAAAGAAACTGACCTCTGCAGAATTAATCGCTAACTCACTGGCGGTATTACCGATAGATTGACCAATATTGGCAAGAGATTCTGTTGTTAAATTATCACGTTGCTTTTTTGTTTCGTTTTTATTTATATTTTTATAGCAGCGACTTACACCGAAAAACACAGCAAAAAAACTAACGACTGCTACACTCAGTGAAGCGAGCAATACTGATGAAAAAGCTTTGTGGCTAGCATACGTAATTAAAGTGATTATTATGGTAATGACTAATGAAACAAGCACTGATTTCTGTAATTTATTTTCCATATGACGACTCACTATAATATTACCTTATTGATATTAGACATAAAAGATAGATAATTTGTCTTTAATAACTATATTAATACATGATTATCAAACAATATGCACTGTAGACCTTAGTATTATAAATATCATTGTATTACTAAAGTCTCCGTTAACGTTTAGTACACAAAAGTGAATACTTCCTGGGCCTAAAACTTTTCCCCTAAAATAAAATGATACACTTGGCTAACCTAAGTAAAAGACCCAACCAGCCTTTATTTTTATTTAATCAACTAAATATTGACAAAAATTTTATATAAATATTACAGCTAAAGTAGCATACTAGATGATAAGCTTTTGGCTTATATTGCAGGGGCGATGCATGAGTAAATAAAACTAAGCTTGTGCCTTAATTAGGTTTATCCGCTTTTAGCAACGTTATAACCTATTAAATTAAATAATATTTTTTGTACTTTTTGTTGACCTTACTTGGATTTGATAATCTTAATATTTATGAAATATAATTTATCGCTTGTTAATCACGTTATCTGCTTTGTTATCCTATTTATTGGAACGATTGCTCCAGCTTATAGTAATGAATCGACTTCAAAACTCATTAATGAATACTCGGTTAAAGTGCTGACCGAGGAAGATGGCTTTATTTCTTCTGAGATATATTCAATTATTCAGGATAATCAAGGCTTACTTTGGTTTGGTACCGCTGAAAATGGCGTTATGCGCTATGATGGTCGAAAAACAACCCTGTTTCAATTTGATAGTATGAGTTCAAACGGTTTATCGCATAATGATGCTGGAAACCTGATGTTGGACCACGCCGGAAATATATGGATTGGCACTTGGGGAGGAGGCGCTAGCCTATATGAACCAAAAACAGGAAGCTTTAGTAATTTCATTCATGATCCGCTTCGCCTTGCTTCTATTTCATCTAATCGAATTCAATCCTTATTTCATGACCAAGAGGACAATATTTGGTTAGGTTCATATGATAAAGGGCTTAGTCGATATCTAGGTAATAATAGCTTTGAACATATTACAAAAACTGATGATTCACCATCAAGTTTATCTCATAATAGAATATGGGATATTGAAAACAACAATAGCAATAGTCTCTGGGTTGCAACTAGCTATGGTTTAAATTTATATGACAAAACTAAGCAAACCTTTTCTCATTTTTTCCCTGCTCCAGAAAATAAAACACCAACAGGCGCAAATGAAATACGCAGTATTTTAAAAACGTCAAAAGACAAGCTTTATGTAGGTACTCAACAAGGTCCATTTTCCTTCGATAAAGAAAATGGTCTTTTTACACGATTAAAAACACTTGATAATCAATATTTAGATCAAGTGAATTCTATGATTGAAGACCAAGAGGGTTATGTCTGGTTTGTCACCAGCAAAGGCTTGTTTCGACAATCAAACACAGGTCCTCAGATTGAACAATTTGACCTTGGCAATAATAAGGGTCTGAGAATAATTTTCGAAGATAGCTCTAGAACCATCTGGGTCACTAGCGAGACTCACGGCATATATAAGTTAGTACCACATCGTAAATTTAAATCGATTAATAGCCCTGAACTGACCGCTCCAAATGGAATAGCAACAGATGCTAATGGTGATCTTGTCATTGTATCTTCGTCATCGCAGTTATATAAGTGGCAGGTATCATCACAAAAACTAGCCACATTATCAGCACCGATCTTTAGTGATGAGAATGGCTATGGCGCTAATAGACTATTAGAAAATCCAATTATATTTCTTGATGATAATAACAGTCTATGGGTTGCACAAGATGAAGGTTTAGCTAAATTCAACTTAGACACTCAACACCTTGAGTTATTAACCTACCCTAAAACAGATCCAAACCATAAAGAGTTCAGAGAGTTACGAGCCCTTAACATGGACCAATATGGGTACCTTTGGATTGGCACTTATAAAAATGGTGTCTATCGCTATAACCCTTCGACTAAAACCTTTACTCATTTAAATGAATCTTTGGGATTATCTCATCCCGAAGTTTTAAAAATATTTAAAGATAGTAAACAAAATATGTGGGTTGGAACCGGTAACGGTGTAAATCTTTGGCAAGCAGACGAACAAAAGTTCATTTCATTTCAAAGTAATAAAAAAAAATCTGATAGTTTATTAGGAAATATCGTACAGGATATCCATCAAAGTGGAAATGGCAACGTTTGGATTGCTACGCAAAAAGGACTCAACTTATATCTTCCAGAAACAAAAACCTTTAAACATTTTGATAAAAACAATGGATTACCGACCTCTTTAATCCGTGCAATTGCTGATGATAAAAGTGGTCATTTATGGCTGACGACCAATAAGGGGATCTCAAGATTAGACCCTTTATCAGGAGAAGTGACTAATTTTGACAGCTATAATGGCTTATTAGGAATGAATTATTATCCAAATAGCCTAGTAAAAGGTGCAAATGAGACATTTTTCACCAGTAGCCAACGCGGCATCGAGTATTTTAGTGCTTTAGATATAGAAACAACCAATGACGAATTCAATATTGTTTTAACCGGTTTTAATAAAATGGGTCAGCCGATAAAGCTTGATAGACCTTATTCTTATGTCACTGATATTGAACTGACTTATCATGACTACTTTTTCTCTTTTGAGTTCTCTGTTTTAGATTTTATTTCACCTAACAAAAACAAATATGCTTATAAACTTGAAGGCTATGATGATAATTGGATTGAAGTCGGTAATAGAAATATTGCTTCATTTACTAATCTAGATGGAGGTACATATAAACTGCTTGTCAAAGCGACAAATAGCAGTGGTGAGTGGGGGAAGAAATTACTGTCGATCAACTTGTATATATCACCACCGCCTTGGAAAACCTGGTGGGCATACAGTTTATATGTATTATTAACCTTAATGGTCGTATTTATTACCATTTATTTAAGAACGCGTTTACAGCAGACAGAAATAGACAGACAAAAGCAATTTGTTTTAACACTTGAAGAGCAAGTGACTGAGAAAACAGCTTCGCTAAAGACGCAGGCTAAAGATTTAATTACAGCATTAAAAAAATCTGAAGAAGCAACACAACTTAAATCAGAATTTTTAGCTAATATGAGTCACGAAATAAGAACACCAATGAACGGGGTTTTAGGCATGCTGGGGTTACTCATGGATAGTGACCTAACGAAAGAACAAGCCCAAAACGTAAGCATAGCCAATACCAGTGCCCATGCATTATTGACACTTATTAATGATATTCTTGATCTTTCAAAGATTGAAGCGGGTAAAATAGAACTTGAGTATATAGATTTTAATTTACGTAATTTAGTGGCAGAGCTTGCTGAATCTATTTCACTTGCCGCGCAAAGAAAAGGCGTTGAAATAATACTCGATTTAACAGGTATTCCCTGCTCTTTCATTAAATCAGATCCGGGACGAATACGACAAATCCTCACCAATATTTTAAGTAATGCCATAAAATTTACCGATCAAGGTCAGATAGTTATTAAAGCTAAACTCGAACCTGCCGAAAAAGATCATCACTTTATATTTAGTTGTGAAATTCAAGATACTGGCATTGGTATTCCAGCAGAAAAAATATTTTTATTGTTTGGCTCATTTAGCCAAGTTGACGCTTCCACAACCAGAAAATATGGCGGTACCGGGTTAGGGTTAAGTATAACAAAAAAATTATGTAAGCTACTTAATGGTGATGTAACGGTATCAAGTAAGATAGGCCATGGCAGCTGTTTTAAAGTATCTTGTTTAGTACAAGAAAGTGAATTATCGACCCCAGTAGTGCCACCGATAGCAGGCTTAAGGTTAAATATTTTAATTGTCGATGATAACAGAACTAGCCGTGAGGTGTTACGCAGACAATTAGAGTGTTGGGGGATAAACGTCACTGAAGCTAAAAGTGCTAAGGAAGCTTTATTTCATTGTGATGAGTGTTTTTCTTCATCAAATTCAAAGATATTTGATCTGGCATTAGTGGACATGGAAATGCCAACGATGAATGGAGAAGCATTAACTAAAATAATTCGAGCGAATAAAAGCTATGACCCAATGGCACTAGTGATGATGACCTCAATCGATGAAAAACACGACGCTAAACACTTTGCAGACTTGGGTAGTAGTACTTATTTTCCTAAACCAGCAACAACCGACAATTTATTTAATGCTTTAGCGGTAATTAAAAATAATACCGATACATTAATAACGGCGCATAACAGTATCGACCTAGAAGCAATAAAAAAGCCTAATATCGGTGCAATGAAAGGTCACTGGCCTAGAGAAATGCATGTGCTACTTGTTGAAGATAACCGAGTAAACCAAATGGTAGCGCTAGCTGTCTTAAAAAAAATCGGCTTAACCGCAGATTTAGCGACTAATGGTGTTGACGCCTTAAATCGATTAAAAGAAGCGACCGTTATTAAACCCTATACGGTTGTGATCATGGATTGCCAAATGCCAGAAATGGACGGTTATGAAGCAACAAAGAGAATTAGAGCAGGTGAGGCTGGAGTAGAAAACACGGCAATACCTATTATTGCAATGACAGCTAATGCGATGCAAGGTGACAAAGAAAAATGTATAGAAGCGGGTATGGATGATTATTTAACCAAACCAATCGAGCCAATGTTGGTGCTAGAAAAATTAAAGTTATGGCGCCATAAATAAAGATATTGTCGTGCATGGCAGTTATTATCTTTATAGAGCCTGTAACAGATTTTGTTACAGGCTCTCTTTATAGTATCGGTGTTTAACATATGAGTACGAACTCTGCCCTCGCCTTTTCTATCTTAAATAAGTCACTAATGAACTATTACCGGTATCAACTTTAGACAACCTTTCAACAGACTTTACTAAAGCTCAAACCATTCTTGAAAGTACGACCCTATTTATATTGTCAGCTATTTTAAAATATAGCTGACTTAAGTAAGTGACTAAAGCAGACACTCTGACTAAAGCAGACACTCAATTTAATTCAAATCTAACAACATCACATCGATATTTCAATATACTGTCAGTCGTTATCATTAAAAAGGGCTTTTGATAATATACGATGGTGCAAAAACTCATTTTCAGTCAATTAACACCTAAAATACTCATTTATTAACAAGTGCCATCCTCCAGGATAGACTGGTTAGATTTATAGCTGTTTTGAATGAGTGTAGTTAATTTAAGCAAAGAGTTTATTGCAATGACTTAAGTTTTGTCTTCGCTTTAACTTTTGGTGTTCGCAGTAATCACTTAAGGCATCTTCGTGACCAACCGCACCATGAAACTGTTTGCTAAATTGGGTGGTAATGATTAGCCAGTTTTTAGCTGATATGTTTAATCGACTGAGTATATTGGGTTGGCTGTCTTCGATGAAACCGTATTTATCCTCTCTGATACAACGTCCGGTTAACTCAATTAATTGTAGGTAATCAGTAAGCTCAAATGTTAAGCCCTTAACCATTTTTTTTATTGGGTGACCAACAAAAGGGAGTAACGCATTGGGTTGTTGATTTTTTTTTGCTTGCTCACAGCGTAGCTTGACGCTGGTGTGCGTTGAGCTTTCGGGCGTTTTGGCTATATTGGCGCGAATGGGGTTTAAATCAACATAGGCCATACAAGCAACAAGTGCTGCTTCATCTAATAATGCTTGAGATTTAAATCGTCCTTCCCAAAATCGACCAGTACAGTTGTCTTCTTGATTAGCTGCTCTGGCAATACCTTCGTTAATGTAGCCCATAAACCAACTGATTTTCATCAGCCGTTTTCGATAGACCTCAGATGTTTCTTTAACGATATCCAGTAACGGTTTCGCTAACGCTTCGCCACGACAGTATTGCTGTGTGAGTAACGTGCCTTTGTGTAAGCGGTGCCAACGCTCAAGCACATCACTCATGCTCCATTGCTTTGCTTTTTCCTCATCAATAAATAGCACGACATGATAATGATTACTCATTACGGCATAGGCACACACGTCAATCGCAAAGACCTCGATAAGAAAGTGTAACTTCTCTTCTACCCACTCTCTGCGGTGATCAAAGCTTTGGCCTGACAAGGCATCTTCGCCACATAAAAAAGCGCGTCGAACACAACGCGCAACACAATGATAATAAGGGGTATCTATTAAACTGATTTGTTGTTTCCTTGGCGTAGCCATAAATCACCTGTGATTATGTCGCTTGGTTATTTCAGTGTAGTGTATCGGTAGGGAGGATCAATTTAGATTGGGCGTCCTATTAAAACTAGATTGGGTGTCCTGTTAATACTCCATTAAACTGATTTGTTGTTTCCTTGGCGTAGCCATAAATCACCTGTGATTATGTCGCTTGGTTATTTCAGTGTAGTGCATCGGTAGGGAGGATCAATTTAGATTGGCCGTCCTATTAAAACTAGATTGGGTGTCCTGTTAATACTCCTGTTAAAACTATTATCATCACTTATCCCTTTGTCTTTAAATTTAATTAGAGATTAATCTATCGCGGTAAGTATTTGGTATTGCTCTGGTGTCAAAGTTGGTAATCGTTTTATAAAAGCAACCATTGCCCAGATACGTTCATCGTCGTGAGTTTTACCCCAAGAAGGCATGCCAGACGCTTTAATACCATGTTTGATCACCCAAAAATTTTTACGATCGCTTTGTGCGCCATCGCCGTGTTCTTTACCTATATGACTTTTAGCAGCAATATTTAAATTAGGTGGTGCTGGGTATAACCCTAAGCTCATGTCACTCTCACTCTGTTCAGGCTTTAAATGGCAACTCGAACACATAAATTCGTAGTCAGCACCACCCGTTAATAACAATTCTGGATCACTTAAATCAGGCACTACAATATCTTGAGCTGCATTTTTAATAGCGTTTTCTCTGGTTTCTTCTAAAAACCAGTAGACCAAATCACTATGAGGCTCATCAGCCGCAACATCAACCAAACCCGAATACATCACAGTAGCCGCGGCACCTATACCTAATAAGGCAAGCAGTAATAATAATTTAATAATTTGCATATATGTCCCTTTAAGCAAAAAGTCACCTAACATATGCTAAGTGACTATTTTGGTTAATTAATGATTATGTTCGTTATCATCATCTTTTTCTTTCATTTTTATCTC